>DBFAHJ010000053.1:0-4756 GCA_048227095.1 Collinsella aerofaciens
ACAGAGCTCTTTGAGGTTAAAAGGCGCATGCTCCAGTGTTAGCTTGCGGTCTTCGATTTTGCCCATCTCGAGGATGTCGTTGATCAGCGAGAGCAGGTGATTGGCGGCAACGCGCGCCTTGGCACGGCTCTCGCGGGCGACTTGCATATCGCCTTCCTTCAATTCCTCGATCTCGATAAGGCCCAGGATACCGTTGAGCGGCGTACGGATGTCGTGGCTCATGCGCGTGAGGAATGCCGTCTTAGCGGCGTTGGCAGCATCGGCTTTTTTGCGCTCGGTTCGAGCGCGCACGAGCGCCCAGATGAGCAGGACGATGCCGACCGACAACATACCGATGAGGGTAGCTGCAATGGCGGTGCGGTTGCGATAAAGGAATTGAAGCGTGTTGGATTCCTGGGCCGTGTACGACGTGGAGGAGAAATTGCTTGCGGAGAGCGATTCTCCGGCATTGATGATGCCCTTGTTGATGATTCCCAACAGCTCGGGTTTTCCGCGCGAAATCCAGCACGAGAGCTCACAGGTGTCAGGGAGCTCGGTCGTCTCGCAGTCCTCGAGATCGTAACGGTCACCGATGGTTTTTACGCGTGAACTGGGAGCGACGATGCAGTGCGCCGTTCCCTTCCTGAGGGCGTCGAACGCTTCATCGTCGGATTGGTATTCGGTTACGGTCGCTGTGGGGAACAGACTTTCAAGTGCATTTTTGTTGACAAACGATGATTTGGTACAGGCGATGTTCTGAAGGTCTTTGTTCAGGTTGCTGCCGGTATGGATGGCGGTGAGGGATATGGTCCCCAACGATATCGACTGCACAACGCCTGTTTGCTCGGCAAACCAGTAATCTCGGTATACCGGCAGCGCAACGTCTATGCTTTCCTTTGACAGGGCCTTTGACATCATCTTGTAGCTATCAAAGGCGACGGTTTTGACCGTAATGCCAAATTTATCGTGTAGCGTCGTCGCAAGCGATGCGAGCGAACCTTCTATTTTGCTGCCTTCGTCTTCGTTGCAGTAGGGGAGTTTGCCCGTAATGTAGCCGAGCGTGATGGTGTTGTTGTTCGCCTTGAGCCAGGAACGTTCGGGGCCGTTGAGCGATGATGAACCGCTGTTTTGGGCCGAGTAGTTAGATTTGACTTCGTCGATATAGCGTGGGTTGACGCGGGCGATTGACGTCATGGCGGCATTGATGTCGTTCATCAGGTCGGGGCGGCTTTTGGGGACGGCAAAATAGTAGTCACTCGAGCCAACGTAGAACATGGGGGAGGCATCGGGCGAGGAAATGGTGTCGTTCATGATGACGGCATCGACTTCGTCGTTTGCGAGCGCGTCAAAGAGAACGGAGCCTCCGTCATACTCCCTGTATGTGCAGGTGATTCCTTCGTTGGTGAGCCACTGCTGGCCAACGAAGGTTTGCATAACGTCGGGGTTGTAGCCGATGGTGAGGCCTTGGAGCGCTTGGGGGTCACCCTTGGCCAGATCGTCGCGATCGGGCTTGGCGTAGATGTAGTAGCGCTCGGTGCCCTCAGGGTTCGAGGAAAAGAGCAGCTTTTGGGCGCGTTTCTCGGAGTAGGAGATGTTGGGCATGAGGTCGATCTCACCTGCCTCGAGCATGTCCATAAGCTCGGTGAAGGTGCCGGAGACGTATTCGTACCGCCAGCCGGGCGTGTAGTACGACAGGGTCTGGAGGTACTCGTAACCCCATCCCGAGAGACGCTCGCCGGGGGTGCCGTCCTGGAAGCCCTCGTTGTTGACGAGCCAACCAACGCGGACCGTCTTGACTGACTGATCGGAGTCGGCGGCAAAGGCGGGGGCGGGCATGATGGTGCTCAGTACGGCAAGCGCGGCAAGCGCGACGGCCAGGGTGCGATATATAACTGAACGAAGGACAGCGGCAGCTCTCACATGCAATCCTAACGAATCGAGACATTACCGCATAAGGATACCAGCTCAGCCTGCCCAGTCGGCAGCTGCACCGCTAAACGGTCCCGCCCGGCAGTTGGGGACTTAACGACTAGTCATTGGGGACGTTCTTGTTTGACTAGTTATTTAAGAGCGTCCCCAATGACTAGTTTCGTTTGCGGGGGAGGCGTGGGACAATACCGAGCGAATGTGATTGGTTGTCCGTGGAAGGGGTCGCGATGAAAAAGCTCAGGACGCTTGCCGATGTGCTGCGACAGGCTGGCTTTGCACGCATCACGGGCCTGTTTCTTATTTTCTATCTGCTGTGCTCGACGGCCGTCTGGCTGTCCGAGCCTACGACCCTCACGTTTGGCGATGGTCTCTGGTTTAGCTTTGAGACGGTCTCGACCATCGGCTTTGGCGACATTCCGGCCGAGACACCGGTTGCCCGCGCTATTACCGTCATTCTGAGCGTCATCAGCATCTTCTACATCGCCATGCTCACGGGCGTGGCGGTGAACTACTGCAATACGCTTATCAAGATGCGTCAAAAGGACACCATGGCGCGCTTTATGGATGATCTGGAGCATTTGGAAGAGCTCGATCGCGACGAGCTTGCCGATCTTTCGCGTCGCGTGCGCGAGTATCGTCGACGCCAGCGCTAAGACGAACGTCGTGCGCCACAACAAGGGGGACCAAATATGAATATCACCGTGTACCTGGGTGCCAGTGCCGGCAATGACCCGGCGTTTCTGCCCGCGGTGCAGGAGCTGGGCAACTGGATTGGCGCCAACAGGCACGCGCTGGTGTACGGCGGGTCCAAGTCGGGCCTGATGGGTGCGCTCGCCGATAGCGTGCTCGAGGCGGGTGGACACGTGACGGGTGTTGAGCCGAGCTTTTTTATCGAGGCCGAGTTTCAACATGACGGTATCAACGACCTTATCGTGACGAGCGATATGGCGGAGCGCAAGGCCAAGATGATTGAGCTCGGCGATGCGTTCATCGCATTTCCGGGCGGTACGGGCACGCTCGAGGAGATTGCCGAGGTCATGTCCGCGGTGTCGTTGGGACACCTGAGTGCTCCGTGCATCCTGTATAACCTGGACGGTTACTACAACGACCTCAAGGCGCTGCTCGGGCACATGATTGATAAAGGGCTTTCGAGCCCGAGGCGCCAGCACGGCATCTACTTTGCCGACGATTTGCGCGAGATTGCCTCGATTATCAACGGATAAGTCTTGAGCCTGCCCCACTATGACTCCCAATGGTGCCGTTTGCGGCGCAGATGGTTGGCTCGTTCGGACAACGCTCGCTCTACAATAAAACGTATCTATGTCGACTTTGATCGCGGGAGGACCCGATGGATAACCTTGCCAAACCCACGAACCGAGCGCTGTTTTTGGTCAGCGTTGCCGTGACCGGTGCACTCGCGGGTGCTGCAGTCTGGCTATTCTTCTTTGCGATGGAGCACGGCATTGATTATTTGTGGACCGAGGTCCCGCATATGCTGGGTGTCTCTTCGCCCGAACTCGCCAGCGGCCCGTTTGGCTTTTTGCCGTACCCGTTTTTCGTTTGCCTGTTGGGCGGCTTGGTGATTGGCCTGTACGAAAAGATGACGGGCATCAAGACCGATGACCTCAACCAGGTGATGGCAAAGGTTAAGCAAGACGGGCGCTACCCGTACGACAACCTGGGCAAGCTTTCGCTCGCGGCATTGCTGCCGCTGCTGTTTGGTGGAAGTATTGGACCGGAGGCCGGTCTGACCGGCGTTATCGCAGGTCTGTGCAGCTGGGTCGGCGATCGTATGCGTCGCTTTGGCGCCGAGTTTAGGGAGCTCACGCTGCTGGGCACCCAGGCTGCCCTGACGGCGCTCTTTACCGCGCCCGTGTTTGGCTTTGTGGCGCCGCTTGCCGGAAGTGCTGACGGCCAGGGTGTCGGCGATGGCGAGGATTCCGAATCCGGTGAGATCACCATCAGGCTGCCTAAGGCGCAAAAGACCGTGGTTTACGGCATCGCGATTGCTGGCGGCCTGGGCACCTACCTGCTGCTCGGCCAGCTCATGGGCGGCGGCATGGGTATGCCGAGGTTCGAGGCTGCCGTGGTGGGCAACCTGGAGCTTACCTGGCTCATCCCTCTGTCGCTGATCGGAACAATCTGCGGCTGGCTGTACTTTGTCTCTGAGCACGCGAGTGAAGCGCTTGCTCATGCAATAGGGGCGCGCCCTGTCGTCAAAGCCATGCTGGCCGGTCTGGCGCTCGCCATCTGCGGCACGGTCCTGCCCTACACCATGTTTGCCGGCGAGACGCAGGCCGACGTGCTCATGGAAACCTATCTGACCATTCCCGCCGGCGTGCTTATCGCGACCGGTCTCGTTAAGGCCATGCTGACGCCCGCCCTCATCAACCTTGGTTGGCGCGGCGGCCACTTCTTCCCGGTTATCTTCTCGGGCGTAAGCCTGGGCTATGGCCTTGCTATCCTCACCGGCGCCGATCCGGTCTTTTGCGTCGCCGTTTGCACGGCCTCGACGATGGGCACCGTTATGCGTCAGCCCGTCATGGTCGTGGGCCTGCTGCTCATGTGCTTCCCACTCAAGGGTATCGTCTGCATGATCATCGCGGCCGTCATCGCCGCCGGCATTCCACTGCCCAAGCCGCTGCGCAAGTAGTACAGTGGCGCACGCCGGGGACATGCCCTTTGCCACGGATTTGCGGGGAGGGGCGGCGATCGCGTCCTTCGCGGATTGAGACTCGTGTGGCTACAGATCGCGTACTCGATAAACCTTGGTGCTGACGGTGCAGCTGATTGCGCATAGTGCGAGCGCCAGTACGGCAATTCCTGCACACAGACAGCCAAGGACGGC
>DBFAHJ010000054.1:0-4212 GCA_048227095.1 Collinsella aerofaciens
TGAAACCGAGGAGATTCCCTCTATGAGTGCTGACTACCCGTCAATGACTACGGCCGAGATCCGCTCCAAGTTCCTCAACTTCTTTGAGGAGCGCGGTCTTAAGCTCTATCCTTCTTCGTCCCTCGTCCCCGACGATCCTTCACTGCTGCTTGCCAACGCCGGCATGAACCAGTTTAAGGAGTACTACCAGGGCAAGAAGACCATGAAGGAGATTGGCGCGATCTCCTGCCAGAAGTGCGTCCGCACCAACGACATCGACTGCATCGGCGAGGACGGCCGTCACCTGTCGTTCTTCGAGATGCTCGGCGATTTCTCTTTTGGCGGCGTCTCCAAGGAGCAGGCTTGCGCCTGGGCCTTTGAGCTCATCACCAAGGAGTTCAAGCTGCCGCTCGACCGCCTGTACTTTACCGTCTTTACCGAGGACGATGAGACCCATGACGTGTGGCGCTCCCTGGGCGTTGCCGAGGACCACATCTCCCGCTTGGGCGAGGACGACAACTTCTGGGCCGCTGGCCCCACCGGCCCCTGCGGTCCGTGCTCCGAGATCTACTTTGACATGGGCGAGGAGGTCGGTTGCGGCAGCCCCGACTGCAAGCCCGGCTGCGACTGCGACCGCTTCCTTGAGTTCTGGAACCTCGTGTTTACCCAGTACGACCGCCAGGAGGACGGCTCCATGCCGGAGCTGCCGCACCGCAACCTCGATACGGGCATGGGCCTGGAGCGCATGGCTGCCATCATGCAGCACAAGACCGCCAATTACGACGGCGATCTGATGCAGCACCTCATCAAACTCGGTGAGGAGATTAGCGGCAAGACCTATGACGCCGATGACTACTCCGGCGCCAGCCGCTCCCTGCGCATCATCGCCGACCACTCCCGTGCTGTCGACTTTATGATCTCGGACGGCATCCTTCCCGGCAACGAGGGTCGCGAGTACGTCCTTCGCCGTCTGCTCCGCCGTGCCGTGTTCCACGGTCGCCTGCTGGGCATCGAGGGCGCCTTCCTGACCAAGTTCATCGACGAGGTCAACGCTCAAATGGGCGAGGCCTATCCCGAGTTGCTCAAGAACGTCGCGCTCGTCAAGGGTATCGTTGCCTCCGAGGAGGAGCGCTTCTCCACGACGCTCGACAACGGCCGCGTGTACCTGGACGAGGCCCTGGCAGCGCTTGCCGAGGGCGCTGTGCTTCCGGGTCATGTCGCCTTTAAGCTGCACGACACCTTTGGTTTCCCCATCGATCTGACCGTCGAGATCGCCGGCACCGCTGGCCACGACGTCGACATGGACGGCTTCACTGCCTGCATGGAGGACCAGAAGGCCCGCGCCCGCGCTAACGCCAAGGGCGACGCCTGGGGTAGCTTCAACGACGTGTGGGTCGAGCTTTCCGACAAGGTCGCAGCGACCGAGTTCGACGGCTATGACAACGATGTGATCGAGGGCGCCAAGGTTGTCGCCATCGTGCGCAACGGCGAGTCCGTCGAGTCCGCAGCCGCGGGCGAGGATGTCGAGGTCGTGCTCGACCGCACCCCGTTCTATGCCGAGATGGGTGGTCAGCAGGGCGATGCCGGCAAGCTTTCCGCCGAGGGCGTTGTTCTGACCGTTGCCGACACCAAGAACCACAACGGCCTGTATGCCCACGTCGCGCACGTTGCCGATGGCACGCTGACTGTCGGTGCCGCTGTGACCGCCGCTCTCGACGCCGAGCGCCGTGGCTTCCTGCGCCGCAACCACACCGCCACGCACCTGCTCGACGCTGCCCTTAAGCAGGTCCTGGGCGAGCACGTCTCCCAGGCCGGCTCGCTGGTGACGCCCGAGCACCTGCGCTTTGACTTTACGCACTTCGAGGCCCTTTCCTCCGAGCAGCTCAAGGCTGTCGAGGACTTGGTCAACCAGCAGATCTTCGCCTCCAAGCCGGTCGTGACCCGTGTTATGGGCATCGACGAGGCTAAGGCTGCCGGCGCTGTTGCTCTGTTTGGAGAGAAGTACGGCGATGTCGTCCGCGTCGTCTCCGTGGGCGCCGAGGACCAGCCGTTCTCTCGCGAGCTCTGCGGTGGCACGCACGCTGCCAACACCGCCGAGATCGGCCTGTTCAAGATTATTTCCGAGTCCTCTACGGGCTCGAACGTCCGCCGTATCGAGGCCGTGACCTCTAAGGGTGCTCTCGACTATATGGCCGACCGCCTGGCACTCGTTGACGCCGCCGCTGCTGCGCTCAAGTGCCGCGTCGACGAGGTTCCCGCCCGTGTGGAGAACCTGCAGGTCGAGCTGCGCGAGACGTCCAACAAGCTCAAAAAGGCTCTGACCGGTGGTTCTTCCGACGCCATTTCCAGCTCCATCGAGGGTGCTGTCGAGCTCGGTGGCTACAAGCTCGTCGTTGCTGAGCTCCAGGGCCTTGAGGCTGCCGACCTGCGCAACGTATGGGATACCGTGCACCAGAAGGTAGCCGGCCCTGTCGCTTGTGTCGTCGCCAGCGTGACTGAGAAGGGCACTCCGGCCCTGCTCGCTGCCGGCTCCGATGACGCCGTGAAGGCCGGGTTCCACGCCGGTAATGTGATCAAGCAGATCGCGGGTCTGGTCGACGGTCGCGGTGGTGGCCGTCCCAACATGGCCCAGGCCGGTGGCAAGAATGCTGCCGGCATCGCCGATGCCCTCGCGGCCGCCAAGACCGCGCTCGGCGCCTAAGAATCTAAGAAGTCACTGTGGTCGCGCTTGCGCTGGACATAGGGGAGACCAGGATTGGCATCGCCGTCTCGAGCCGTGATGGCAAGATGGCGATGCCCGTCAAGGTGCTCCCGGCCGCCGAGGTCACCGGTATGGCCAAGACGTTCCGCTACCTGGTCGAAGACTATGAGCCCGACATCCTGGTAAGCGGACGTCCCCTGACCATGGGCGGTGAGCCCGGCCCCCAAGCCGAGCGCGTTGCCGCCGTGGCGCAAAAGATTGCCGACGAGCTCGATCTTCCGCTGGAGTTTGAGGACGAGCGTCTGTCCTCGCAAGAGGCCAAGCGTATCCTGCGCGAGCAGGGCCTCAACGAAAAGCAGATGAGGGGCAAGATCGACATGATTGCCGCCAGCCTTTTTTTGCAGACGTGGCTCGATCGTAAAAACGAGGAGGTTTCGCATGCCTAGTGCTTCCGATCCGCGCCAGCCGAATCGTACACGTCAGCCGGCGTCGCGCCCTGCCCAGCCTGGCCAGCGTCCGGCACAGCCGACGCAGCGCGCAGCTCAGCCTGCCGCGCGCCCGGTGCAGTCCTTCTCTCGTTCGGCCCAACCTGTTCAACGGACGGGTCAGCAGCCTTCTGCTCGTTCGGTTCAGCATCCGGCTTCTCACGCGGCTCAGCAGCCCACTGCTCGTACGGCCCAGCCTGCAGGCGGTACCCGCTTTAAGCAGCAGGCACCTACCCAGCGAACGCAGGCCCCCCAATCGCATTCTCATCACGCCCGCGGTTCGCATGGCGTTGCTCCGGCGACCCGCTCGAGCTACAACACGCATACTCGTCGCGGTGCTCAAAAGAAGAGCTCTCCGGTTCCCATGATCATCGGCGTTGTGGTGGCGGTGCTTGCGCTTGTCGCGATCGTTTTCTTTGTCGTGCCGGCCGTCAAGGGCTTCTTTGCCGGTGAGGATACGAAGGTCACGGCTGGTCAGCAGGTTACGGTAACCATTCCCGACGGTGCTTCGGGCGATACGATCGCCTCGATTCTCTCCGAGAACCATATCGTCGAGAATCCCAAGGATTACTATGCGGCGGTGAAAAAGCTCAACGCCGATATGTCGCTCAAGCCTGGTACCTATTTGTTCACCACACTCATGGACGCGACCAAGGTTGTTCAGCAGCTCATGGAAGGTCCCAACGCGGGCTCCAATGCGCTAACAATCCCTGAGGGCCTGACGGTCGATCAAGTCGCCGATCGTGTGGCCCAGGCCTACGATGGCATCTCTAAGGAAGACTTCCTCAACCAGGCTAAGGCCTCCAACTACGTGGACGACTATAGCTTCCTTAAGGGCGCCGCCAACGACTCGCTTGAGGGTTTCTTGTTCCCCAAGACTTATTCGTTGGGCGATTCGCCGACGGTCGATGACGTGATTCGCGCTATGCTCGATCAGTTTAAGACCGAGTACAAGTCGCTTGACTTTGCGAGCTGCGAAGCCAAGATCAAGGAACGCTACGGTGTGGAGATGTCCGACTACGACATCGTCAACTTGGCCTCTATCGT
>DBFAHJ010000055.1:0-2554 GCA_048227095.1 Collinsella aerofaciens
CCTTCCCGTTCTTTCCGGACATGGTGTCCTCCGATCTCCCGGGGCCGGCCGGCCCGGCCCTCAGGGTATCGGGTTCCCATATTCATCCGTACATGTACGGATGAATGTGGGAGGTGTTCGGATGAAGTCGATAATCAAGGCACCTTTGTGGTGGTTTTTCAGTTTGCCAACGATATGTGAACGGCTAAAAAAGTCTGCTATACTCTTTCCCGCTGTCCCCATCGTCTAGCGGCCAAGGACGCCACCCTTTCAAGGTGGATATCGCGGGTTCGAATCCCGCTGGGGGCACCATTTGAATTGAAGAGCCCATTACCCTCGCGGTAGCGGGCTTTTTGCTACCCATGCGCCGGGATTCGAACCCGACAGGGTGCGGAGCTGAGGAAACGCGAAGCGTTTTCCAGCGCAGCACGCAAGGAGCGAAGCGACGCAGCGAAAGCGGGCGGCGCCAGCCGCACGCGGACATCCCGCTGGGGGCACCAACTCAAAAATGTACGAACCCGTGCGAGTTACCATCGCACGGTTTCGTTCTATTTTGACATTAGATGAAGAGGGCTCCAGGCCCCTGTGCTAGACAAAAAGCTCGCATTCTTTTCTCTCAGAACAAGCTTTGCTCAACATCTTGGTAGCCGCAGAGAGCATGACAGGACTTAGCCCACGCGCGCCCCGCGGACACACGGCAACGCAGCGCATGCAGGAAATGCAGGCCTTTTTGTCCACCCTTTTGGGATCGTCTTTATCGATAGCGCCAACGGGACACGCTGTGGCGCAAGCCCCGCAGGCGGTGCACTCCTTTGTGGCCTTAGGCACCATACCAGTGCCCCCGGCCTTCTTATAGGGACGATTGCCCGGAATAGCCGGCTCAGAAGCATCTCCTGCAGATATCTTTTGCTGAATCTGATTCGCAAACCCAGTGAGCTGTGCCGCGTCCTGCGCATCTGGTCTGCCGGCGGCAATCTGGCGAACAATAGAATGCTCGGCGATGGCAGAAACCGCCGCGATCACCCGAAAACCTGCGCCCTTTGCCGCGTCCTCAAGCTCGACCAGTGTGTCCTCATATGCGCGGTTTCCATAAGCACAAACCAGAACCGCCTGTGCGCCATTTCCTCGCATCATACCCAAACGCTCCGCGACCACAGCCGGGACTCGCCCACCATACGAGGGCACCGCGATCACGGCTACATCCTCTTTTGTCATCGCAACCGTACGAAAACCAAGCCCGCTATCTGTCAGATCTACGGCAACGGTTTCCCCTTCTAACGCATTGGCAATGTAGTTAGATACCTTTTCCGTTCCACCCGTCGGACTAAACACGATATCGAATACCCTCATCGGATAATCCTCCCCTTTATGAACAAACGCCCGAAACGTCCGCATGCCCAAAATAGGTTACAACTTTCAAGATGCCCCGCGCGAAACGCTCACTCGACAGCATGTTCAAAGAAGGTCCGGCGACAAAAAAGAAGGGGCCTCGCACAGGCGAAACCCCTTCGCACGCAAAATCAAACGCGTCTGTTACACGTAGAACAGGATGTCGTCGTAGGTCGGGACCGGCCAGTAGTCGGCTGCCACGATCTCCTCCATGGCGTCCACGGCGGCACGCAGCGCATCCATAGCGGGAACGACCTCGTGCGCGTACACGTTGGCCTGCTCCTGGCCATCGAGGGCCTCAGCCTTCTGATGCACGGCGTCGAGCGCCTTGATGGCGTCGTTGATGGTGGTGATACCGTTGCAGAGCTTGTTGAGCGTGTTCTGCTCGCACTGCATGGCGGCCTCGGCACCGGCGGCACGAATAGTCTCAAGGCCCTTAGCGACCTTGGTGGCATAGGCGGTAATGACCGGGCGATAGGTACGACGCGCCTCGCGAACCATCGTGGTGGCCTCGATGTTCATGAGCTTGTTGTACTTCTCGAGCTTGCAGTCGTAGCGGCACTGAGCCTCGGCCTTGGTCAGGACGCCCGTCTCCTCAAAGAGCGCGATAGCCTTATCGGAAACAAAGGCGGGCAGGGCATCGGCCGTGGTCTTGTTGTTGGCAAGGCCGCGCTTCTCGGCCTCAACGGGCCACTCGTCGGAGTAGCCGTCGCCGGAGAACAGGATGCGCTGGTGGTCAGTCAGGACCTTCTTGCAGTACTCGAGCGCGGCGTCCTGGAACTTATCCTCGGGCGTACCCTCGAGTGCGTCGGCGAAGGACTTGAGCGACTTGGCCACGGCAGCATCGAGCACCAGATTGGAGTCGGAGACGTTCTGCTCGGAGCCGCAGGCACGGAACTCGAACTTGTTGCCGGTAAAGGCGAACGGGGAGGTGCGGTTGCGGTCGGTGTTGTCCTGCATCAGCTTGGGCAGGGTATCGGCGCCCAGGTCGAGCACGCCGCGCGTGGCATGGACGGAAGCCTTGCCATCGATGATCTTCTCGACAACCTCGGTAAGCTGGTCGCCCAGGAAGATGGACATAATCGCCGGAGGAGCCTCGTTGGCGCCCAGACGATGGTCGTTGCCGGCCGAGGCAACGGAGGCACGCAGGAGCTCCTGATAGTTATCGACGGCCTCGATCACCGCG
>DBFAHJ010000056.1:0-12325 GCA_048227095.1 Collinsella aerofaciens
TTTTCCTTGCCGTTTACCGAACTCCCGCGTAATATTCTTTCTTGCGCACATGAGGCGCCCAGACATTGCGGGGTGGAGCAGTCTGGTAGCTCGCCGGGCTCATAACCCGGAGGTCGTAGGTTCAAATCCTGCCCCCGCGACCAAAATTTCAGCCCTGAACTGGTAAAACGGTTCAGGGCTTTTTCGTTGCCTTGGGGCAAAAATGCCCAAAGTAATCTGTATGGTAATATGTATGAGCGAAAAACGCCTTAGACCCTGCGTTTCGCCAGGCTATCTCTGAGCGCTCGGAGCACCTCAACCGCAACGGGCAACTCGTCAATCTCGAATGAATCAAGAATCTCTTGCACCTCGGCGGAAAGCTTCGCCTTGTCGGGTTTTGGGGCGTCACTGAGCAAAGCGTCGGTGCCTACCGACAGCTCCTCTGCAATCTTTGCGAGCACGGGCAGGCTCAGCTTGGTGTTGCCCGTTTCGATGTGGCTCATGTGCGTTACCGATATTCCAACTTTTTGCGCGAGCGCCTCCTGCGACAGCCCGCAGGCTTTGCGGTAACGCCTGATGCGCTGTCCTATGTCGAAGTATTTCATTTTAACCGCCCGTCAAAATCAAGTTGCCTTGAATCGTATGGGCGATTAGCCTCAAATATAATAAACTGGAAAGGCTGTATTTCATGCATGCAGTTAATGTTTGAGACCTCATTCTTACGAACGAGGCGAGAGCGTTAGTGAGTCAAAAAAACAGGAGGTAATGCGATGACGCCAATGAACGAGCAGGAAAACCTGCTATCGGGTATCACAATCGCTCATAACCTGATGCACCGCGTGGTCAGTCTTCAGCAACGCATCAACCAGCTCACCACTCAGTTTGCCGCCAAGACGGAAAAGAAGACTAAAAGGCACCCTGTTCTCTATGCAATCGGGGGCTTCCTTATCGCGTTCACGCTTATCACGAGCACGCCACTTAAGGTGATAACGTATCTCCCTACCCTTCCGTTCTTCTCGATGGGAGGCACGGAGCTTCAATTGGCGGTCTGGAATATCGTGAACCTCATCGTCTCAGCTATCATCGGTGCGATTCTATACAAGGTCATAGCGAAGACGGCGGACAAAAGCCGCTCCCAGAGAAATGCCGCGATTGACCAAAGCAACCAACGAGTTGAAGCCAACAACCAGGCCCTAGCCCAGAGCATCGAGCAAACCAAGCAGGAGATTTTCGCCGTACAGCAGCAATGGGCTTCGCAGGTCGCCCCGTGGTACCCCATGGATTACGACAGCATCGAAGCCGTGGATTTCTTCCTTGCTGCCGTGCGCAACCATCGCGCCACCACCGTACAGGAGATGGTCAACCTCTACGAGACCGAGATGCACCAGCGCCGCATGGAAGCGGGCCAGCAGCAGATTCTCAACCAGCAGCGCATCGGCAACATGCTGCAAATAGGCAACCTGTTCATGCAGGGGCAGATTCTCAATCAGGCTCAGCAGATAAACGCGAACACCGCCAGTGCGAGCGGCAACCTCGACTGGATGGCTCGCGCGATGGGAAAGCGCTAAGTAATGACGCGGTTGACATAACGAGGCAACTCGAAACCACCATGAAAGAAAAGGGGATGGATAATGAACGGATTATCCCAGTGGGCGCGCTCGCATAAGCCCCAAGCCGCAGCGATAGCCGCTGCGATCGTTGTTGCGATCGTTGTTGCGATAGCCGTGGCAAGTGGAGCGTTCGCAACGTCCGAGCAACAACCAGAACAGCAGGAGTCAAGAACTGTCGATGTGACCCTCAGCGTCACGGCCGACCACGGCTGGGACGAGAACTCCACGCCCGCCATCGCCCATATCGAGGGCGACGACGTGGACTTCTACCACGCGGTGACCCCCGATGCCGATGGCAACAAGGGCACTTCCACGGTCGAACTCGCCGAGGGCGACTACACCGTGAGCTTCGTCAGCCCCGTCAACTCCGACGGTTCCGCATTCGACATCTACGACACGGGCGCTCCCGTCGACATCACCGTCGACGCCGACGCGAAGAACGCACCTGCCGTCAACTGCCCTATGGCGCAGATTCCCGCCGACAAGGTCACCGATGACATGCTCGCCGACATCGTCAACAAGACCAAGGACGCCATCAAGAAGGGTGACGAGACCTTGAAGGGCGATGCTGGCACTGGCATCCTCGACAAGCTCGACGGCAACGTCGCCAAGAACCCGAACGCGAGCGACAAGACCAAGCAGGAGGCGACTGACGCCGACAAGGACGTCGATGTCAACGACAAGCCTGCACAGACGACGCCGTCTGCCAAGAATGACAACAACGCCAAGGCCGACAGCAACGCTGGTTCCCAGCCTTCCAACAACGGTTCTTCGAACGCTGGTTCTGCTTCCAGCAAGCCCTCCCAGTCCAGCCAGCCTTCCAAGCCTGCCCACACGCACACTTGGGTGAACCACACGGCCACCCGCAATGTCTGGGTAAGCAACTGGGTCGACGTGCCAGACTACAGTACTCAGCAGGTCGCTGTCGGCACCAAGTACATCTTCGCTTACGACGGCTATACCACTACCAGCGACGCCGACGCCGAGTCACACGCTGTAGCACTCATCAAGCAGGGTGTGCCTGATAACTACCGTCTGGAAACTGTTTACGAGACCCAGACTGTCCAGACTGGTTCCCACAAGGAAGACCACGGTACCAACAAGACCGAAACCTACGTGGACTACGTGTATTGCAGTTCGTGTGGTGCTCGTCAGTAACGGGTGGCGTGCCCACGCAAGTGGTCACCGACGCCCGCAACCGACGGGTTCCCATCTCACGCAAGTGAGATGTGGTGCTCGTCAGTAACGGATGGCATAACCATCAGTAATGACGGCATCGTCACGGCACGTACTGTGTTCGGGCATAGCCCTCACAGACCCGCGCGCTCCCTTTCGGTCGCGTGCAGGTGTCCGTTTCCCGAACAAGGGGAGCATCCGCATAACGGGTGTTCCCCTTGTTTTTTGCCCAGATGCTCCGGAATACCGCGAAACAGGATCAGCAACAGCGCACCGGCCTTTGAAGGGCTTTTCGAGGTCTTTCGGTGGGCTGTTCTGAGACCTTTTCGCGCCCCTGTCCGAACAAAGCCCCTGCGAAGGTCTTTCGCTGGGCTGTGCTGAGCCCATTTCGCGCCCCTGCCCGAACAGAGCCCCTGCGGAGGTCTTTCGAAGGTCTTTCGCTGGGCTTTGGATGGGCATGCGTGAAAGACGCCTGCGGCGTCGGGTGCCTCTGAAACGGAGATAAGGAGGTACACGATGGACAGGGAGCGTCTTGAACCCAGCAGCCCCCAGGAGGAGGCCATGTGGAGGGCGCAGGTGCTCAGGCGCACCGCCCGCATCTGCTCGGCGAAGGCCAAGGAGCTTGAGCGCATGGCGAAGGTGGACGGCAACGCCCCTATGCGCGACAGCGGCACCCTGAAGGACGTGCTCAAGCGCATCGACAACGTGATGGAGTGGCGGTTCGTGAACGCTCTGGGCGAGGTCGTCCTCGACGGGGACATGCTCGCGGAGAGCATCGACTGCGAGGCCCTGCGCACCATGCGCTACTGCGTGGCTGAATGTCTCAAGCGAATCGAGGAGCGGGAAGCGGAGGGGAAAAGCGATGAGTGACTACGGCATCAAGACCTACGCCGACCTCGCCGAGACGTGCGGGAACATGGTGCTCGCAAACGAGATGGCAAAACGCCCGCTTGAGCTTGTAAGTGGGGACTGGGCGCCATGGGAGGAGATTTTCCAGTGGTACATCATACAGGACCCGTCGTTTGTCATGGGGCACACGGGCGAGCCGGTGTTCTACGACGAGGAGCTTGACCTGTACGTCCTTGGGGTAAATCATCTAGGCACGGCTTGGCAGCTCGTGCCCGCTCCGACAATCTACGACTGAAAAGACGCCGAAGGGCGCAGCGAAACAATCGCTGCGCCCTTTATTTTTTTTGCTTCGCGGACACTCAAGACGCACTTTCTACACGTCGTCACTTTACGCCTGGACTTGTAGAAAAACTCCGAGAAGATTGCCCCGTTTATGGGGCTTGCCGAAGCGCTTTCTACAACTGTCGCAATTTTCGACAAATTCAACCCCTGAAACACGCCTTGTTTTCTACGGCGTTTCACGCCATATATCAGGAGAAATCGCCTTGGCTCCCTCCGCTATACGCTTCGGGGGCAAAAAAGGCAAAAGGGCATAAGGGGGACTGACGCAGCGTGCGCTGCGGTCGGCATAGCCGACAGTCCCCCTCGATGCGACCTTAGGGTCGCAAACGCTGCGAGCGCAAGGCGCTCGCAGATGCCGTCTCAGGACGTACGCCAGCGGGCTTGGGTGCCGGCGGAGCGCCACATGAAAAGGGACGGAGGCGAAAAGCCGTCCGTCCCTATCGAGACAGTGGATGCCGCCGTGATCGAAGCGACTACCCCTGCGGTGCGGGGCAGATCGCTTCGCTTTCGCGGCGGCCTGCATCATGGGATTCAGCGGGCTGCGGGTTGGCTTACGGCTCGCCTTGCGGGACGTCTCGCACCAGCCCCTCGTATCGCTCCTTGATGCTGGCGGGCATGCACCGGCGGTCGGTGTCGGACCCGCAATAGGCTCTGTTCATCCACTCGGTCACTTCGTACTCCAAGATGAGCGGTTCGGGCCAGCCCATCTTTGAGGGGGCGCGGACGGGGTTTTGGGTGGAGCTCCATCCGATGCCGTGCTGGGGCAGGAGCGCCTTGACCTCCTTGACGAAGACCTGCTTGGACTGAACCCTTCCCGAGGGGTTGTTGCGCCGCGACCAGTGACGGTACAGGTCGTGGAGGAACTGCCAGGGGAGCAAATCCCAAGTGACTTGCGGCAGGATGTCGTCGAGGAACTGGCGCACGGGGTCGTTCACCTCGCGATACTCGGCAAGGAGCCTGCACGTCGCCTCGGGGGCGTCAAGCTCGTAGTAATCGGTCTTTGCGAGGATGCGGTGGAGCACGTATTCGAGGACTTCGGGTCGGTTCAGGTAGTCGCCCTTGATGTACTTGCGCTCGCAGCCCTCGAAGCGCTTCTCGAAGGGAATCACCAGAAGGCGGCGGTACAGAGACTCCGACTTGTCGCGAAGCTTCGGCAGCGAGTTGATGCACTGAATCATGAAGCCTCGGAACTTCACCGAGCGCGGGTCTTTGAACTTGCGGTTCATCAAGAACGGGTCTCCCGTGATGATGGACTTGAGCGCCGCCGCATCGTCCAGGTAGGTGCCCGTGTCGTTCTCGTCGGTGATGATGGCGGAGACGCGCGTGAGGGATTCGAGCTTGAAGTCGTCCCCGAACGCCTTGATGGGGATGGACGCCCACGCCCCCTTGCCGCAGAGGTTGCGGGCGAGGGTGCAAAACGTCCCCTTGCCGTTGTTGCCGAGGGTCGAGTACAGCCACGCGCTCTTGTTCCAGTCGACGTTGGGGCGCACGACCGCACCGAGAACCTGCCAAAGAAGCTCCACGACCTTGGGGTCGTCGGAAAGCTCGTCCATCCACGTCACCACGTCCCAGTCGGTGCCGTCCTCGTTGTTGCGGATGACGGGATTGGGGGCGTCTTCCACGAAGTCCGTCCCGATTTTGGAGGTGAACACCAGCTCGGGGTCGAAGTCCATGAGAATCTTGTTGCCATAGTCGTACAGGCCGTTGTTCACGGCGACGAGGTCGGGTTTGGTGCAGGGGGACACCACCTCGCACACCGCGCGCAAGATCGCAACGACCTCATCGACGTTGCGTTTGCTGATCGTTGCGTCATAGCGGCGGATAAGCCGCGTGAGGTTGTCGCTTCTGGTGTCGTAGACGCCCTTGGCGTCCCCCTCCGACTGGTACACGCCCACGTCGTAGTTTCCGTCCCCCTCGTCTGCCGCCCAGCAGATGAGCTTGGCGTGGTGGAGCCACTTGATGGCAAGCGCAATCTGGAGGGGCAGAAGCTCCCTGAGCTTCTTGAGGCGCTCTCCCGGCGGCTTCTGGTCGGGGTAGGCGTCCTTCAGTTTTGCGCCGATTGGGGCATTTTCGTCACGAGGACCGAGGTTGTACCTCTCAATGGCGTTGTTGGTGGCTTGGAGCAGCTCATTCTCAATGGTTTCTGGGGACGGGATGCTGTCCATGTCGATGCCCCCAAGATAGTCTTCGGTCACGGTTCTTATAAGCTCGTTATACGTCTGTCCCATGGCTTCTCCTCCGAATCTTTCGCGGTGTTTTTAGAATGTTTTACCGTGACATTCGGTGACTGAGAAGACCTCGTTATCTGCAAAAGCGCAGGTAGAAGGGCTTTCTGTTCATAAATGAGCGGAAAGTCGGTGTGCTGTTTTCGTGAAGTGAGGACGCCGCGGCGGAGAAGGTGGCGCACGGCAGGTTTGGCAGGTGCGCGGCAGGGGTCGGTGCGGCGACTTCCTGCCGCCCTTCCTTCTGAGGCGATGGGGGCTGAGAGGGCGCTGGCAGTCCTGGCAGCCTAAATAGTACATGGACACAGGTAAGACCGTCCCCTGCCTTTTCGTGTACGTCTTCTTCCACCGCTACCCGTTTTGCGGTGGCGGGAGGGGCTGCCAGGGTTGCCAGTCCCGCGTTGCGAGCCTGCGGGCGGGGGTTTGGGATGGCAGTTCGGGCCTGAAAAGCCCTGCCGCAAGACTGCCGCGAGGCCGCAACGGCGTCGCCCCGATCATGCAACGACGGGATGAGGAGCGTGCGAGCGTGCGTTGCAAGTGCGGGGCTTGCCCTGCCGCTTATGGTGACTTTATGGAACTGTTTTCCGAAAAACGCGGCGTGAAAACGGGCGCGTCTCTCTCGTTGCCCTCAGCATCGGTCTTCCCGGGCGATGTGCCTAAAATCAAGCGACATTTTCCCCGTTTGGCAAGAATGGCACAGCGGGGTAAGATGTCATCAGGCCGTTTGAGGCCTCGTGCTCTGGCGCTTCCGTCTTCTCGGAGCGCTAACCACTGGATGCAGGTGGCGTCTCCCATGACGCCTTAAGAGGCTGCCTCGGGGAAACAGAGCCTCCCCACGCCATGTCCGATGCACCAAACCCCTGCTCGGGCTGGGCAAGGCCAAAAGACCGCTGCAGGTCGGCTCGCGGGACGCGCGAATTGGGTTTCGCCGATTCCCGCATGTCAGGAAGCGCGGATGTGCGTATCGCATCCGATGGGAGCGCCTTCTGGCCAGGATGCACGCCGCTATTGCGGCTGTGCCTGTTGCCAGGAGGCAGTCATGGCTACAAACGAAACCGATTCCATTTTTCTCATCGACTCAAAAGAGGCCGCATTCGTGCTGGGCATCAGCTCTCGCACGCTCGCGAACTGGCGCTGCAAGGGCCGAGGGCCTGCGTACATTCGCCTGGGCAAGAAGCGCTCCCCTGTGATGTATCGCGTGAGCGACGTGCAGGACTGGATTGTCGAACATCAGGTAAAGGCGAGCGGAGATGCTCGCCGATAGGCGACGCAAAGGAAGGGAGGTGAAACATGTCCCGCGTCGCCCTTGAGCTTGGAGAGACAAGCATTGACCGCGCAAAGATTACGCCGACGCCCGACGGTGGCTATCGCATGCAGTGGAGCATGCGCTTGCTGAACGGGCGTCTCATCAAGAAGACGACCAAGGGGAAGTGCACCAAAGGCGAGCTGCGCCGCCGCGCTCATGCCCAAGCTGAGGAAACTCTCGCAACAGGCGGGGGCAGCACTCCTTGGAAGGGCTCGTCGAGCATGCGCGACTATATCCGCAAAGAGGTAATCCCCGGAATCGAGCGCACCGATGATTCCATCTTGCGACCCCGAACACGGGATAAATACTGCCACGTGCTCAATCTCGCGGCGGAGGCGTTTGGGGGCTTTCGCATCGCGGACGCGGTTCGCCCGCGCAACCTCGAAGGCATCTTGGAGGGGATGGCAAGGCGCCACGGCACCTCTACCGCCAAGCATTGCCAAAAGACGGTGAGCAAATATGTTCTTGAGCCTTTGGTACGCGACGAGGTAATCGCCCACAACCCCCTCAAGAGCTTCAGGCCGCGCCTGCCTGAGTGCCGCATGACAAACAAGGCTCCGGGCGGACAGGCGCTCACGCCGGAGGAGCGCGGGCGCGTGCTCGAATACCTGCTTGCGATTGACCCCAATGATGTAAATCCGCCGAAAAGAGGGCGCTATACCGTTGAGGATGTGCGCAATCTGCGCCGCGCTGTCGTTGAGATCACGCTGCTGCAGGCAGTGACGGGGCTTCGCATCAACGAGGCGAGACTGCTCAGCCGCGCGAACGTTGAGGACAAGGACGGCTTGCTTAGTGTCACCGTGACGACCGAGGTGTCAAAGACCCATCGTGGGCGTACCATCCCCATCCTTGACGAGCGCGTTGCCGAGCGCATGAGGGCGCGGCTGGAAAGAGCGGGGGCCGAACCAGGCGCGCTGCTGTTCCCCGCCCCCGCGGCTCCTGGCAGCGCGTGGGACATCAACAACGCGCAGCATGCCATTAAGAAGCTCTATCACGAGTTGGCAGACACCTTGGACATACCCCTTCTCGATAAGGTCTCGACCCATGTCTGGCGCGCGACCCTCAACACCGAGTGGATGCAGAGAGGCGTTCCCGATTTGATTCGCTCGGCGTATTTCGGGCACAGCCCCGAGGTGAATCGCAGCTACTATACGGATACGACCAACGTCTCCGTTTTGGTGGACATGCTCCGTACGACCTAGGGGTTCGAGGTAATCTGTATGGTAATATGTATGAGCGTGATTTTCCGTGATTTTACATGATACCGAGTGACACTGTTTTGGTCGAAAAATAGGGTTTGAGCTGGGATGATACAGCGTGTGACCTCGGGAAACTAGAATTTGAAAAGGGTGCCCGGAGGTCGTAGGTTCAAATCCTGCCCCCGCGACCAAGAACTTGCAGCTCGTCGGCCTAGCCGACGAGCTTTTTTGTTATTCCGGGACCGTGTTCTCGGTCCAATTCTTGGCCTCTCAAACAAAATCTCGATCTGTAACATCTAGACCCGATTTAGGCGGCTAGGTGTTACAGATCGAGAAAAACCCGCTGTTGGGCTCATCCCATCCACCTGCCGCTACCTGCTGTCCGCCGATTTCCGTTGCGCTGCTGTATTCCCATGCCATATCCTCTAGATAACTACGCGGCATTATCGCCGCCGCGCCTACAAGAGAGGAATGTCCATGACCACACCTGCATCCAAGCTGCTCCAGCCCATTACGGTTGGCCCCCTTGAGCTCAAGAACCGCATTATGTTTCCGCCGCTGACCACCGGCTACGAGGAGCGTGACGGTTCCATCGGCGAGCGCAGCCTGGCTTTTTACGAGCGCTTGGCCCGTGGCGGCGTGAGCTACATCGTCATCGGCGACGTCGCTCCCGTCATGACCGCAAGCCCCACGCCCAAGCTGGCAACCGACGCCCAGATCCCCACGTTTAAGGCGCTGGCCGACGCCGTCCACAAGCACGGCGCCAAGGTCGCGCTGCAGCTGTTCCACCCCGAGTACGATGTGCCCGGTGTCGGCCGCATGGTCATGGGATCCATGGCCGCCGCCAAGGCCGCGCAGGAGGCCAAGGCCGCCGGCGACGAGGAGACCTTTGCCGCCAAGATGGCCGAGTCCAACGAGATCCGCAACCAGGCCTACGCCAAGCTGCATCACGACATGCAGCACTTTGTGAACGAGGCGAGCGTAGAGCAGCTCACCCAGATCAAGGAGGCCATCGCTGCCTCGGCCGCTCGCGCACAGCAGGCCGGGATCGACGCTATCGAGGTCCACGGCGACCGCCTGGTGGGTTCGCTGTGCTCGGCCATCCTCAACCAGCGCACCGACGAGTACGGTGGTTCGTTCGAGAACCGCGTTCGCTACGCGCTGGAGGTCGTCGCCGCCATTAAGGAGGCCGCGCCGCAGCTGATGGTGGAGTACAAGCTCCCCGTGATCATGGAGAACCCCGACGGCACGCCGCGCGGCAAGGGCGGCCTGCAGCCCGACGAGGCCTGCGAGTTCGCCAAGCTGCTCGAGGGCGCGGGCATCGATATGATCCAGGTCGCACAGGCCAACCACACCGGCAACATGGGCGACACCATTCCGCCCATGGGCGCCATGCCCTACAACTGGACGCTGCCCGTGGCCGAGCGCGTCAAGGCCCTGGTCTCCGTGCCGGTGGCAACCGTGGGCCGCGTGGTTTCGGTCGAGGCCGGCGAGAAGATTCTGGAAGACGGCGCCGCCGACATCATCGCCTATGGCCGCTCGCTCATGTGCGACCCCGACATTGCGCTGAAGGCCGCCACGGGTGAGCCCATCCGCGAGTGCCTCAACTGCAACAAGGGCTGCGTCGACGCGATTCAAAATCGCAAGTACATCTCGTGCGTGCTCAATGCCGAGAACGGCGACGAGGCGACCATCGCCATTAAGCCGGGCGAGGGCGACAAGAAGATCGCCGTGGTGGGCGGCGGCATCGCCGGCCTGGAGGCCGCACGCGTGGCGGCCAAGCGCGGCTACGACGTGACCATCTACGAGGCGAGCGATCACTTGGGCGGCCAGATTGTGCTGGCGGCTGCGCCTCCGCGCAAGGACGAGATCATGCGCTCGGTCGAGTACTACGAGAAGATTCTGCCTGGCCTGGGCGTGAAGGTTGAGCTCAGCCATGCCGCTACCGCTGAGGACCTCAATGCCGCCGACGCCGCGATTGTGGCCGTGGGCGCGCACGACGTGGTCATCCCCGTTTCGGGCGCCGACTCGGAGAAGGTCGTCTCGAGCTGGGACGTGCTGGCCGGCAAGGCGGAGATCAACGGCCGCGTCGCTGTCATTGGCGGTGGCCTGGTGGGCACCGAGACTGCCGAGTATCTGCTGCAGCACGGCTGCGAGGTGGCGATCGTGGAGATGCTCGACAAGATTGCCGCGGGCGAGTCCGAGACCATTCTGCCGCTGATTATGAGCGACTTTGCCGAGCACAACGTGGAGCAGCACGTGAAGACCCGCCTGACCGCCATTACCGACGAGGGCGTGGAGGCTGTTCGCACCACCGAGGACGGCGCCGAGGAGCCGGTGAAGATCGCCTGCGATTACGTGGTGATGGCCGTGGGCTCCAAGGCCAACGCGTTTGACCTTGATGGCGTGACGGTGCCCGTGACCTGCGTGGGCGACTGCTCGGGCGAGCGCACCGCCGATATTGCGAGCGCCATTCGCACGGCATATCACGCGGCCAACGAGCTGTAGTTAACTTCGCGGCCAGGCGGGGCGGTAGCACGGACCTGTCTCGCCCGGCTGCGTCCCATCGGGTGTCAACCGGGGCGGGGTCTGCAAGCGCAGCAGGTCCCGCCCTTTTCGTTTTGCTCCGGTGGATGGCAAGCGCGCTAATCATGAGGAGTGAGGACGTCTGCTGCCTTGCAGACCGCTCAAAATTATTAGGGGAGGGGTTAATAATTGCGCAAACCATACCAGCCAAACAAAAAGATACCAATCTGGTTGGTAAAACACCGTCAATGAGCCGCGGGCCAACTAGCTGCGTAAATAAAACCTAAAGAACTGTTGCAAAGTAATGGCAAATGCCCAGATGCCACCGTTGCGATTTTCAATTAACTGCTACGTGCAAACAGCAAAATGCTACTATCTAACATGCACGTAAGAAGGCAGATTAACGGTTAAGGCTAAGAAGTGGCAGGTATGTCGGAAGCAACAAGGACTCGCACGCATGCGCCCGAGGTTAGGCAGCGCGCCGTCGAGATCCTCCAAGAGGGGGTTGGTCACCGCGCCCTCGCCGCAAAGCTTGGCATTCCCCAGGCCACGGCTCGTCAGTGGGCCCGCGCATATGACGTGGGCGGTGCCGATGCCGTGCTCAACGCGGGCGCTCGTCATCACACCTATTCGTACGAAGTAAAGCTCGCCGTGGTTAAGGACCGTCTGGAAAACGGCCTGACGGTTCGCGAGACCATGATCAAGTATGGGATTCCCAGCGAGTCTTCAGTCAAGGCTTGGTGCCGCCAGTATCGCGAGAGCGGCGAGTCCGCGCTGGTCGATAAGCCGCGCGGTCGCAAGCCGCGCGTTAAAAAGGAGGAATAGCGAACGGGATGGTGCGCCCACAGGGGCGCATTTTTTGCCGCGCCAACTTTTCGGACTGCCGCGAGCCTATCGGGACATCTTCCAACGTGGCCAATAAACCGCGCACAGTGGCCCGCGCGCCTGCCGCTGCGGTAAGGGAGCGTCACCCCCCTACTCCAATGCGGACAGACTCCTTACCCCGTACGCCTAAAACTCCCCAGTTGACCGAAAACCTGCCGCCGCCACTCCTCAATTGAGCTATAACGTTAAACAATTGCAGCGTTTTTGCATGGGGGAGTGATGGTATGACGC
>DBFAHJ010000057.1:0-2537 GCA_048227095.1 Collinsella aerofaciens
TTTGGCGCCTCATCTGCAGGGACGCATCGTCTTTGAGCCGGAATTTGCCTCCAACGCAGCGGTTGAGGGCCTGGACTCCTTCTCTCACCTATGGCTGCTGTGGCGCTTCGAAAACGGAACGCCCGGCGGCACGGCTAAGGACATAGCTGCCGATGCCAAGACGCAGGACAGGTCCGGCACCAATGCCAAGTGGTCGAAAACTGTGCGCCCGCCGCGTCTGGGCGGAGCCGAGCGCGTGGGCGTCTTTGCCACGCGCAGCCCGTTTCGCCCCAATCCTATCGGACTTACCTGCGTAAGGCTCGATCACGTTGAGCTCACCGACGATGGCCCCATCATCCATGTGCTGGGGGTCGACCTGCGTGACGGCACGCCCATCTACGACATTAAGCCCTACATCCCGTTTGCGGATTGCCACTTGGATGCGACCGGCGGCTGGATTGAGGATGCTCCGTGGCAAGAGCTCGATGTTGAGTTTCCGCAAGCTCTGCAGGATATGGTCCCGCCCGCAAAGATTTCTGGCTTGGTCGAGGTCCTTCGCCAAGATCCACGCCGCGCGGGCAGCAAGCACGAGCCGCACCGCGTTTACCACTTGGCCTACGCCGGGCTCGACATATCGTTTACGGTCGACGAAACCCAGCTAACCGTAGTCGCCGTCAACGACGCGCGAGACTAACCAACCATTCGTCCGCACCCGTCAAATTAAGCGCCAAACCCCGCTCCAAAACCGCCCACGCTGGTGGACAATAACGCCTATCGAAACAATCAACTTTGCACGGGGGCTCAGCATGAAATATGACTTTAGCTCGCTTATCGACCGCCACGGCATGGACTCCATCGCCGTTGATTCTTGGGGCGAGATCCCCGGTATGGCTCCGAACGCACCCGATGAGGGCTTCGACCGCATTCCCATGTGGGTGGCCGACATGAATTTTGCCACGGTGCCCACGGTCCAGGAGCACATCATTCAGCGTGCGCAGCATCCCATGTTTGGCTACTTCAATCCGCGCCCCGAGTACTTCGATCGCATTATCGAATGGCAGAGCCGCCGCAATGGCGTCGAGGGCCTGGCGCCTGAGCATATCGGCTACGAAAACGGCGTGCTGGGCGGTGTCGTGTCGACGCTGCGCGCGTATGTCCAGCCGGGCGATGCGGTGTTGGTCCACAGCCCTACCTACATCGGCTTTACCAAGTCCATCGAGGCCGCGGGCTATCGTATTGTCCACAGCCCGCTTAAGCTCGATGATCAGGGCGTGTGGCGCATGGACTTTGAGGACATGGAGCGCAAGCTCGCCCAAAACCACATCCATGCCGCGGTGTTCTGCTCGCCGCACAATCCCTGCGGCCGTGTATGGGAGCGTGACGAGATTGAGCGCGCCATGGACATCTATCGCCAGCACGATTGCGTGGTGATCTCGGACGAGATTTGGTCCGATATCATCCTGCCGGGGCACAAGCACATCCCGACGCAGTCGGTGAGCGAGGATGCCCGCATGCGCACGGTTGCCCTCTACGCGCCCAGCAAGACGTTCAACCTGGCGGGTCTGGTCGGCAGCTATCACATCATCTATAACGAGACGCTGTGCGACCGCGTGTGCGCCGTGTCCAACAAGACCCACTACAACGAGATGAACGTCCTCTCGATGCACGCGCTCATCGGCGCCTACCAGCCACAGGGGTACGAGTGGGTGGATGAGCTTAACGAGGTCATCAAGGGCAACGTCGACTACTTTTGCGATTACGTGGACGAGCATTTTGAGGGCGTGTCCTATTCGCGTCCGCAGGGCACGTACATGGTGTTTCTGGACTGCACCGAGTGGTGCCGAGAGCATGGCCGCGATATTCAGTGGTTGCTCGACGAGGGGGCACGCGTGGGCGTGGGGTATCAGGACGGCCGCCCGTTCCACGGACCCTGCCACATTCGCGTGAATCTGGCGCTGCCGCTTTCGCGCGTAAGGGAGGCGTGCGACCGCCTGGACCGCTACGTTTTTAATGCACGGTAAGTGAGCACTGCATGCGGGGCCTTCTGCCAAGTCGGCTGGAAGGCCCCGCATGGTAAAACGTCTGCAACCATTGGGCACTCGTGTGGTTTTGTTTGCTATTATTTTTTACCATTTCAGTCTGTAAACAGGATCGTCTGGAGCTTGATGAAAAGACCCCGTCGCTCGGTTGCCATTTCGTTGTTTGTTGCGCTTGCAGTGGCGAGCGCCTTTGTCGTAGCGATAGCTGGCTGCTCCGGGTCGAATGACGGAGCCTCGACGTCTGCATTAGAAGGTCTGGACGCCTCACAGGCCAAAGACGACGACCTTAAGACGCTCGACGTCGGAAGCGACCTCTATCCACCGTTTGTGTATACCGACGAGTATGGCGACATTGTTGGCCTGGATGTCGAGATATTGACCGAGGCTTTGGCCCGCATTGGTTACAAGCCAAAGTACCAGCTGATCGATTGGGAAAAGAAGAAAGAGCTGCTGGCGAGCGGCGAGCTCGATTGCGTCATGGGCAGCTTTAGCATGACGGGTCGCGAAAACGAGTATCGT
>DBFAHJ010000058.1:0-12136 GCA_048227095.1 Collinsella aerofaciens
TATCCAGATCATCTTTGGCATGAAGGTCGCCGAGATGCGCGACAAGGTCGAAAACGCAATTGAGAAGGAGCAGTAAACAATGATCATTACTCTGTGTGGTGGCGGATCCACCTTTACCCCCGGCATCGTCAAGTCCATCGCCCTGCGCAAGGACGAGCTCGATGTTGACGAGATTCGTCTGTACGACATCAACGAGGAGCGCCAGCGCAAGATCGGCGTGCTCGTGGACTGGATTTTGCACGAGGACCTCGGCCTGGACATCAAGCTCACGGTGACCACCGACAAAAAGACGGCTTTTACCGACGCCAGCTTCGTGTTTGCCCAGATGCGCGTGGGCGGCTACGCCATGCGCGAGCAGGACGAGAAGATTCCGCTGCGTCACGGCTGCGTGGGTCAGGAGACTTGCGGTTGCGGCGGCCTTGCCTACGGCATGCGCACCATCTTCCCCATGGTCGAGCTGATCGATGACGTTGAGAAGTACGCCAAGAAGGACTACTGGATTCTCAACTACTCCAACCCTGCCGCCATCGTCTCCGAGGGCTGCCGCGTGCTGCGTCCCAACGCTCGTATCATCAACATCTGCGACATGCCGATCGCGATCATCGACGTGGTTTGCGCCGCGCTCGATATCGACAAGAAGGATGTTGAGTACGATTACTTTGGCCTCAACCACTTTGGTTGGTTCACCTCGATCCGCCACAAGGGCGAGGAGGTGCTCCCGCAGCTGCGCGAGTACATCAAGGAGCATGAGATTCTGCTGCCCGACTCTTACCTCAAGGGCATGGGCTCGCTCATGGCAAAGAAGCCCGAGGAGGCCGTCGACGAGCACCCCGAGCAGAACCGCCACACCAAGGGCAGCTGGTACTACGTCTGGAAGGGCGAGTACGAGATCATGGAGTGCTTCCCGGAGTACCTGCCCAACACGTATCTGAACTACTACCTGCAGCAGAAGGAGTTCGTCGAGCACTCCAACCCCGAGCGCACCCGTGCTAACGAGGTTGAGGAGACGCGTGAGAAGAACCTCTTTGATGGTATCGACCATTACGAGAAGACGGGCGAGATCGACGAGAGCACGTTCTATGCGGGCAGCCACGGCGACTGGATTGCCGATCTGGCTATCGCTCTGAAGAACGACACCAAGCAGCGCTTCCTGGTCATTTGCGAGAACAAGGGCGCCATCCCCAACATGCCCTACGACGCTATGGTCGAGCTGCCTGCCTACATTGGCAAGAACGGCCCCGAGGTCATCAGCCGCGACAACATTCCGCTGTTCCAGCAGGGCCTCATGATGCAGCAGCTGAACTCCGAGAAGCTCATTGTCGAGGCTACGATCGAGGGTTCGTACGAGAAGGCGCTTAAGGCCTTTACGCTCAACAAGACCGTGCCGTCGATGAAGGTCGCCAAGGAGGTTCTCGACGACATGATCGAGGCCAACAAGGGTTACTGGCCCGAGCTTAAGTAAAAGCAACAGGGTCGCTGGCCGCATGCCTGAAGCAATGCCCCGCCCACGTGATTGCGTGGGCGGGGCATTGTCGTTTGGTAACGCGTTTTATCAAATATGGCATTTATCTGCGGTAATGTTCTATTTCACCGCTGAGGGTGACATTTTATACCGCCTGCCGAACCGTATGGAGACCTCACAACTTTTTAGGTCAGTGTTGTGTGTGTAGCAATTTCGCCCGGCCTCGCCTCCGGGCTGCCACATGAGAGGGGATCTTATGGCACGACTGCACGTAATGGAACGCAGCCACGCTCAGGCCGTCATGGACGACCTGCACGATGCGCTCGGACGCCGTCTGGCGGTGAGCTCGCTCGCCCCGTGTCCCGTTGAGTTTACGGCAGCGCTCGTCAACCTGTGCTCCACCCAGAGCTGCGGTAAGTGCACGCCCTGCCGCGTGGGCCTGAGCGCGCTGAGCGACCTGCTCGCCGATGTGCTTGAGGGCCGCGCCGACGAGTCCACGCTCAATCTGATCGAGCGCACCGCCCGCACCATCTACCTTTCGAGCGACTGCGCTATCGGCTACGAGGCCGGCGCCATGGCACTCACGGCCATTCGCGGCTTCCGCGACGATTTTGAGCACCACATTCGCGAGCACTCCTGTGGCTTTGACCGCGAGGCCCGCGTCCCGTGCGTCTCGGGCTGCCCGGCGCACGTCGACATTCCCGGTTACATTTCGCTGGTCGAGGCCGGCCGCTATGCCGATGCCGTCAAGGTCATCCGCAAGAACAACCCACTGCCGCTCGTTTGCGGCCTGGTGTGCGAGCATCCCTGTGAGATGCATTGCCGTCGCGGCATGGTCGACGATCCCATGAACATCCCTGCCCTCAAGCGTTTTGCCGTTGAGCACAGCGACCTCAACGATTACAAGCCCAGCGTGGCCGACAACACCGGTAAGCGCATCGCCGTGATCGGCGGCGGCCCGGCTGGCCTTTCCTGCGCCTACTACCTGGCCGTTATGGGCCATAAGGTGACCATCTTTGAGCAGCGCCACCACCTGGGCGGCATGCTGCGCTATGGCATTCCCAGCTACCGTCTGCCGCGCGAGCGCCTGCAGGCCGAGATCGACTGGATCTTGAGCGCCGGCATCGACGTTGAGCTCGATCACTCCGTGAACGGCGAGGAGCTTGCCCGCCTGCGCGACGAGTTCGATGCCGTCTACCTGGCCATCGGTGCCCACAGCGATAAGAAGCTCGGCCTTCCGGGCGAAGAGGCGCCCGGCGTGGAGTCGGCCGTCAAGATGCTGCGTGCCATTGGAGACGACGAGCTGCCCGACCTGAGCGGCCAGCGCGTGTGCGTCATCGGCGGCGGCAACGTGGCCATGGACGTGGCGCGCTCTGCCGTGCGCTGCGGTGCCGAAAAGGTGAGCATCGTCTACCGCCGTCGTATCTGCGACATGACGGCCCAGGATGCCGAGATCGCCGGCGCCCAGGCCGAGGGCTGCGAGGTTTTGGAACTCACCGCACCGCTCGCTATCGAGACGGGCGAGGAGGGTCACGTGAGCGGCCTGCGCGTGCAGCCGCAGATTATCGGCGAGCCCCGTCGTGGGCGTCCGGCCCCGCGTGCCGCCGCCACGCCCGAGCGCGTCATTCCCTGCGAGCGCGTGTTTGTGGCCATTGGCCAGGACATCGATTCCAAGCCGTTTGAGGACATGGGCATCGCCTGTAAGTGGGGCTGCGTGGTCACCGATTCGGATGGCGCCGTGCCTAACTTCGATGGCCTCTTTAGCGGCGGTGACTGCCAGACCGGTCCCGCCACCGTCATCCGGGCGATCAACGCCGGTCGCGTTGCTTCGGCAAACATCGACCGCTACCTGGGCTTTGACCACAAGATAAAGCTCGACGTGGAGCTGCCGACCGTGCAGTTTAAGGGCAAGCATGAGTGCGGCCGCTGCGAGCTGGGCGAGCGCGAGGCCGGCGAGCGCATCCACGATTGGAATCTGGTCGAGCAGGGCCTCACCGAGGAGGAGGCACGCCAGGAGGCAAGCCGCTGCCTGCGTTGCGACCACTTTGGCTTTGGCGCGTTCCGCGGAGGGAGGAACCTGGAATGGTAGAGCCCAACAACCCCACTGTTAGCGACAACACCGAAAGCGGAGCACTCAACATGGTCAAGCTCACTATCGATAATTGCGAGGTCGTGGTGCCCGAGCACACCACGATCCTGGATGCGGCCAAGTCCGTCGGTATCCAGATTCCCACCCTGTGCTACCTGCGCGATCTAAACGAGATCGGCGGCTGCCGCGTGTGCGTGGTCGAGGTTGAGGGCTGCGACCAGCTGGTTGCCGCCTGCAACAACTACGTGCTCGACGGCATGGTGGTCCACACCAACAGCCCCAAGGCCCGCGAGGCGCGTCGCACCAACGTGCAGCTGCTACTGTCCCAACACGACTCGCGCTGTACGAGCTGCGTGCGCAGTGGTAACTGCAACCTGCAGACCATCGCCAACGACCTGGGCATCTTCTATCTGCCGTACGAGCAGCACCTGGCGCGCGAGGGCTGGGACTTCGATTTCCCCATCATCCGCGATAACGACAAGTGCATTAAATGCATGCGCTGCATCAAGGTGTGCGAGAGCGTGCAGGGCTTAGGGATTTGGGACCTGACCAACCGCGCCACGCATACCGCCGTGGGCACCCGCGGGCGTGCGCCGATCGGCAAGACCGATTGCGTCGCGTGTGGTCAGTGCATCACGCATTGTCCGACGGGCGCCCTGCGCGAGCGTGACGATACCGAGACCGTGTTCGACGCCATCGCCGATCCCGACAAGATCGTGCTGGCGCAGATTGCGCCGGCCGTGCGTAGCGCCTGGGGCGAGGAGCTCGGCATTCCGCGCGATGAGGCCACCGTCGAGCGCCTGGCCTGTGCGCTGCGCCGCGTGGGCTTTGAGTACGTGTTCGACACCGATTTCTCGGCCGACCTCACCATTATGGAGGAGGGCTCCGAGTTGCTCGAGCGCCTGGGTAAGGCCGCCAAGGGCGAGGGCGACAGCCGCAGCTGGCCCATGTTCACGAGCTGCTGCCCGGGCTGGGTACGCTTTGTGAAGGCGCGTTACCCCGAGTTTGTCGACAGCCTGTCCACGTCCAAGTCGCCGCAGCAGATGTTCGGCGCCATCGCCAAGACCTACTACGCCAAGGTGCTGGGCGTGGAGCCCGAGCGCCTGTTTGTGGTGTCCGTGATGCCGTGCACGGCCAAGAAGGCCGAGTGCGCGCTGCCGAGCATGGTGGGCGAGGACGGCACGCCCGACGTGGACGTTGCACTGACGGTGCGCGAGATGGTGCGCATGGTCCGCGCGAGCCACGTGAGCGTGGATACGCTGGTTGAGGAGCCGCTCGACACGCCGCTGGGCTTTGGCACGGGCGCAGGTGTGATCTTTGGCGCCACGGGCGGCGTGATGGAGGCCGCCGTGCGCTCGGCCTATTACCTGGTGACGGGCAAGAACCCCGACGCCGACTTCTTTACCGATGTGCGCGGCCTGGACGGCTGGAAGGAGGCCGTGGCCGATATCGATGGCACCAAGGTACGCGTCGCCGTGGCGCACGGGCTGGGCAACGCCGCCCGCCTGCTCGACGCGATTCGCGACGGCCGCGTGAGCTATGACTTCGTTGAGGTCATGGCGTGCCCGGGCGGCTGTGTCGGTGGCGGCGGTCAGCCCATCCATGACGGCTGTGAGCTGGCAGCCGAGCGCGGCCAGGTGCTGTGGGGCTTGGATGCTGCTGCGGATATTCGCTTCTCGCACGAGAATCCCGATATCCAGGCATGCTACCGCGAGTTCTTGGGCGAGCCGCTCTCGCCGCTGGCCGAGGAGCTGCTGCATACCGACCATCACGCATGGACGATGCCTAACGAGGGGACGTGCTAGCGATGCGCGCGTTTAATGTTGAGATGTCGCGCCGGGGGTTTGCCTCGGCGCTCGCTGCGGGCGCCCTGTCGCTTGCGCTCGCGGGCTGTGGCGGCGGGGCTGCCGGTGCCGGGTCCGCCGCGGGCTCGGCTGCCACAGACGGCGCCGGTGCTGCTGCAGAGCCGGTCGAGGTGCACGTCGCCTCGCTCAAGGGGCCGACCTCGATTGGTCTGGTGCAGTTTATGGACCGGGCGGCCGATGGCGAGACGGACAATGAGTTCGACTTTGCGATCAACACCGCCGCCGACGAGATTGTGCCCAAGGTCATTCAGGGCGATATCGACATTGCCCTGGTGCCGGCCAACGTGGCGAGCGTGCTCTACAACAAGACCGAGGGCGCGGTGCAGGTCATCGACATCAACACGCTGGGCGTGCTGAACGTGGTGACGGGCGACGCGAGTGTGACCTCGTTTGGCGATCTGGCGGGTCGCACCGTCTACATGACGGGCAAGGGCACCACGCCAGAGTACGTCATGAACTACCTGCTGGAGCGCGCGGGCCTGACCGGCCAGGTGGCGCTCGAGTTTAAGAGCGAGCCCACCGAGGTGCTGTCGGCCCTGCTTGCCGACCCGTCCGCCGTGGGCGTGCTGCCGGAGCCGTTCAAGACCGCTGCCATCGCCAAGAGCGAGGGCAAGCTGTCGACACCGGTGAGCCTGACTGATGTGTGGGACGAACTGGCGGGTGACACGGGCTCCCGTTTGCTGACGGGCGTGACCGTGGTGCGCCGTGCCTTTGCCGAGGAGCATCCCGAGGCCGTGACGGAATTCTTGAGCTGCCATGCGGCGAGCGTGAAGGCCGTGAACGCGGCGCCGGCGGACTGGGCGCAGGCCGTGGTCGATGCAGGCATCGTGGATAACGCCACGATTGCCGAAAAGGCGATTCCCGGGTGCATGCTCGTGCGCCAGACGGGGAAGGATATGAAGGCGGCGCTCGGTGGGTACCTGCAGGTGCTGGCCGATGCGGACGCGAGCGCCGTGGGTGGCAAGCTCCCGGCTGACGATTTCTACTACATGGAGTAGCCCGTGCGTGCGTTTGCTCGACAAATGACGGAGCGTATGAAGGCGGTGGCGGCAGCAGGTGCCGTCGCCGCCTTTTGGCTTGCCGCGTGGATGCTGGTGGCGGCGCTGGTGGCGCAGCCGTTGATCTTGCCTGGGCCGGGTGTTGTTGCCCTGGCGCTGCTGCGCCTGGTGCGCGATGGCGGTACCTGGGCGATTTTGGCGGGCTCGGGCGCGCGAATACTGGGCGGGCTGGCGCTTGCCGCGGCGTGTGGTGGCGTGCTTGCCGGGATTTCGTCACGTTCGCGGGCGTTTGCGCACCTGGTGGCTCCGGCACTGTCGTTTGTAAAGGCGACGCCGGTCGCCTGCGTGGTGGTCCTGCTGCTCATTTGGCTGGGGTCGGCGCGCGTGAGCATCGCGGCGGTCTTTTTGATGGCGCTGCCGGGCGTGTATTTTTCGCTGGCCGAGGGCTTGGCACAAGTGGATAAACCGCTGGAGCAGATGTTCCGTCTGCATGGCGTGCGCGGCTGGCGCCTGTTTTGCGTCCATACCTGGCGCGAGGTGCTGCCGTTTGTGCTTTCGTGCGCCCGCGCCGTGATCGGCATGAGCTGGAAGGCCGGCGTGGCAGCCGAGCTGATCGGCATGGCGGTGGGCACCGTGGGTGAGCGCATCTATCAAGCGAAGCTGCTCATCGAGACGGCTGACCTGCTGGCGTGGACCGTGTTGGTCGTGGCGGCATCGTGGGCGTGCGAGCGCGTGCTGGTGTGGCTGCTGCGGACTTCGGGGCCTGCGGCGTGGCGTGCGGCGGTGCTGTCGCATGGACGCGGCTTGCACGGGCGTGCGGGCGGTTCTGCTGACGGCAGGGCTGCGGCGGAGCTTGCGCTTGCTGTGGGCGATCGTGCGCCCTGGGCGCCGGCGTTCGACGGACTGGTACTTCATGTGTCTGCCGGTGGGCGCGCCTGCGTGATGGGCGCCTCGGGCGTGGGCAAGTCGACGTTGCTTGCGCTGGCGGCGGGGGAGTGCGCGCCGTGCTCCATGGTGTTTCAGGATGCGCGTCTGGTTGAGGACGCCTCTGCTTTGGATAACGTGCTGGTGTGCGCCGATGCGCGTGTAGATGCTTCGAGCGCCGCGGCATTGCTGCGCCTGCTGGTGCCGGGGATCGATGTGCATGCGCGCGTGGCTGAGCTCTCGGGTGGGCAGCGTCGTCGCGTCGAGATTGCCCGAGCCCTGCTGTGCCCGGGCGGTGCAGTGATTCTGGACGAGCCCTTTACCGGTCTAGACATCGCTGCGCGCGACGCATGCGCCGAGGTCGTGCTCGACTTGCTCGACGGCCGTATGCTGTTGCTTGCCACGCACGATTCCGCTGACGCTCGGGCCCTCAACATCTCGGACATCATCACGCTCTAAAGACTTGCTCAGCAACAAATTTATCCGTTTTTTCTCCGTCCCCATGGGGTCGGGTATGGTATTCTATCTACGGGGTAATACTTAGGAATACCAAGTAATACCAACGCCGTAGAACAAACTCCAGATGCGGGCCAATCGGGTTGCCTTCACAGCCCGTCGCCCAGCCGCGTGGCCCGCATCCATCCGCACCACCGTCGTTTCAAAAAGGAAGCGCCATGGCAGAACACATGACCCCGGTTGTCGCGAAGGTCTTGCCCGAGGAAAAGGCGGCCTTCGCGGCGGCAACCCAACTCGTGGGCACCACGCCGTCCAACGCCATCCGCATGTTCATAGCCGCCTTCAATCGCTGCGGCACCTTTCCGTTCGACATCTCGCCGAGCGGGGCTTTTGGCACTGCGCTCGATTCTCATCAATAAGTGATCCGTTTTCCTCCGTCCCCATGGGATCAGCTCTCTGCCGAGTTGTGGTAGAACTAGGGAACGGTTTTGAGGAGGTTGGCATGCTCAATGCGATAGCGTGGGCGCTTGCCTGTTTTGGCGTTGTCGCTGCCGATATAGCCCTGAGCGTGGTTCTGTTTTCTGTTCTCGGTGCCGTGTCGGCGCTGACGGGCTATCCGATCGACAATCTCGATATCCAATGGTTCCAGGCTGCCGCTCAGACGGCGTCGTTTTTGATGGCGCTGCTGTGGTGGCGTTATCTGTGGCCGCGCTCGTTTATGGCGCGCCAGCAAGGCGAGCGCCCGTTCGGTGGGGGAGCAGGCGCGGCATGGAAGCGCATCGTCTGCGTTGTCGTGATCGGCCTGTCCATGCAGGTGGTCATTAGCTATCTATGCGACGGCGTGCTGTCGCTGCTGCCCGAGGTCGCGGCAGACTATAGCGAGCTCGTCGAGGAAACAGGCATGGGCGACACGAGCTATCTGGCCGTTCTGACCACGGTGATTGGCGCGCCATTTTGCGAAGAGCTCCTGGTGCGCGGCATCATCTTTGAGTTCTCACTGCGTGCGTTTAATCCACAGTGCCATCCGCTCTGGAAACGTCGGCGCCGCGTGAACGCGCAAGACGGCGCCATAGTGCCCTGGGCGGCCCCGAGTGCCTGGGGCGTCGCCGCGGCAATCGTACTGCAGGCGGCGGTCTTCGGCTTTATGCACATGAACTGGGTGCAGGGCTGCTATGCGGGTGTTGCCGGCCTCATCTTTGGCTGGGTGCTCGTGACCACCGGAAAGCTCCGTTACACGATCCTGCTGCACTTTGCCTTTAATGCCGGGTCGTATCTCATGACGTTGCTCTGGTTTGTGAACACGCCGTTCGACGTGGCAATTACGGTCGCTATCGCCGGCGTCATCCTTGTTGAGGCAATGCGCTTGCTACGCCACGCGTGTGGGATGGACGCAGCGAGCGCACCGCTGCCCTAGTTGCGACGCCCGCCTCCGTTGGCGCCCTGTCGTCCCTGGGCCGCGCGGTTGCGGCCTGCGGTGTTCTGCGCACGCGACATGCCGCCGTGGCCCTTGCTGCCCTTGGGCCCCTTGCCGGCGGCGCCACCGTGGGCCTTGCCGCCCTTCTTGCCGGTCCCATGTCCGCCGCCAGCAGACGTCTCGCCCGGGCGCGGCGGTACGGGACGGATCAGGCAATGCTTGGTGTAGCCGATTAGATCTCGGCGGCCGGCCTTTTCCAGCGCCTCACGCACAAGCTTGTAGTTCTCGGGCTTGCGGTATTGGATGAGCGCACGCTGCATGGCCTTTTCGTGCGGGTCGCGTGCCACGTAGATCGGCTGCATAGTGCGCGGATCCACGCCAGTGTAGTACATGCACGTCGACATGGTGGACGGGGTGGGGTAGAAGTCCTGCACCTGCTCGGGCATGTAGCCCATGTCGCGCACGGCCTCGGCAAGGTCTACGGCTTCCTTCATGGTCGAGCCGGGATGGCTCGAAATCAGATACGGCACTACGTACTGTTTGAGTCCGTATTCGCGGTTCAAGCGTTCAAATTTACGGCAGAACGCGTCGTAGACGGCGCGGCTCGGCTTGCCCATCACGGACAGTACCGCGTCGCTCACGTGCTCGGGCGCTACGCGCAGCTGGCCCGAGACATGGTGTTCCAGCAGCTCGCGCAAAAACTCGTCCGAGGCATCGGCCATGGTGTAGTCAAAACGGATGCCGCTGCGCACGAAGACCTTCTTGACGCCCGGCAGCTGGCGCAGGTCGCGTAGCAGCTGCGTGTAGCCGCTCTCGTCGACCACCATGTTCTTGCACACGTTCGGCCACAGGCAGCGCTTGTTCTTGCACACGCCGTGCTTGAGCTGCTTGTCGCAGGCCGGGCGGCTAAAGTTTGCCGTCGGTCCGCCCACGTCGTTGATGTAGCCCTTAAACTCGGGATCGCGCGTGAGCAGCTCGGCCTCGCGCATGATCGAGTCGTGGCTGCGCATCTGCAGCACGCGCCCCTGGTGGAAGGTGAGGGCGCAAAATGAGCACTCACCAAAACAGCCACGGTTGGAGCTAATGGAAAACTTGATCTCGGCAAAGGCCGGCACGCCGCCTGCCACGTCGTAGTCGGGATGCCAATCGCGTGCGTAGGGGAGCTCGGCTACCTCGTCCATCTCATCGGTGGTGAGCGTCGCCGATGGCGGGTTCTGCACCACATAGACGCTGTTGGGGTAGGGCTCTACCAGGCGGTGTCCGGTGATGGGGTCCATATTCTGCTGCTGCACATTGAAGCTGCGTGCGTAGTTGAGCTTGTCGGCGGTAAGGTCGTCCCAGCTGGGCAGCAGGTCGTAGTCGTAGACCTCGTCGAGCGAACCCGTGCGGTAAACGGTGCCATTGATATAGGTAATCTGGTCGACGGGCAGTCCCGCGTCGAGCGCGTCGGCGATCTCGACGATTGCGTGCTCGCCCATGCCGTAGATGAGGATGTCGGCGCCCGAGTCGAGTAGTACCGAGCGCTTGAGCTTGTCCTGCCAGTAGTCGTAGTGGGCCAGGCGGCGCAGGCTTGCCTCGATGCCGCCGATAATGATGGGAGCGTCCTTAAACGTCTGGCGGATGAGGTTGCCGTAGACCGTGACGGCACGATTGGGGCGGTGACCTTCCTCGCCGCCGGGCGTGTAGGCATCGGTGTGGCGGCGGTGCTTGGTCACCGAATAGTGGTTGACCATGGAGTCCATGTTACCGGCGCTGACCAAAAAGCCCAGGCGCGGCTCGCCGAGCACGCTGATGCTGGCGGGGTCGGTCCAGTCGGGCTGGCAGATGATGCCCACCTTGTAGCCGTGCGCGTCGAGGACGCGGCTGATAATGGCCATGCCAAAGCTGGGGTGGTCCACGTAGGCGTCGCCGCAGATGTAGACAAAGTCGCACTGGTCCCAACCGCGCGCATCCATGTCGGCGCGGCTGACAGGGAGGAACTTATCGCGGCCCGGGCGCCAGGGGCGGACAGGCGCTGCCGGGGCATGAGTGGTGTGGCCGCTCTGGGCCTTACCGCCGCGCTTTTGCTGCTGGCCCTGTTTGCCCTGCTGACTGCGCTGGTTGTTCTGAGCGTGCTGAGGCTTTTTTGCCACGATCCCTCCCGGTGTTTGTATGCTGCACGTAATTGTAACCAGTCTTTTTGGGACGGGGCTAAAAAGACTGGTGGAGTACACGAGCTGGCGGATCGGCGTGTCGATGCGGGTGTCGTTTGTTTCCAGACTGTGTATCCCTGTGTCGAAGGGGCCGTCTCGCGCGCACGCCATGTTGTCAATGGGTTACAGTATGAACGGCGGCTATGTTTCCGCCAACGCACGAGAGAGTCGTCAACAAGGAGGATGCACGACGATGCAGCGTGCCAAACAGATATCGGAGTCTATTGAGCTGGGCATCATCTTGGCGCTCGCCGGTGGCTTTATGGATGTGTATTCGTACATTGGGCGCGACCATGTTTTCGCCAACGCGCAGACAGGCAACATCCTGCTCGTGGGCGTGAGCATCTCGGAGGGCAACTGGGCACTTGCGGGGCGCTACTTCTTCCCTGTGGTGTCGTTTGCCGTGGGTATTATGCTTGCCGATCTGGTACACGAGCGGTTTGGCAGCGTGATCCACTGGCGTCAGGTGACGGTGTTCTTTGAAGCCGTCATCTTGCTGGGCGTGAGCTTTATCCCCGGTGGCGGTTACAACCTGCTCGCCAACTGCCTCACCTCGTTTGCCTGCGGCATGCAGGTCGAGAGCTTCCGCAAGATCCACGGTCACGGCATCGCTACGACCATGTGCATCGGCAACTTGCGCAACGCGCTGCAAAACGTGGACGATTACATCATCACCCACAGGCGCGGCTTTTTGGAAAACGGCCTGCTGTACTTTGGCGTGATCTTTACCTTTGTG
>DBFAHJ010000059.1:0-3614 GCA_048227095.1 Collinsella aerofaciens
GCTAATATGTATTCGACTGTCGCATCCGCGGCAGGCATAAGGAGGAACCATGGCTTTTAATACGAAGGTCGATGTGGCCGATACCGAGCTCGAGGAGAACGAGGCGGCCGTCGCCGAAGCCGAGGATGTGACGCTCGAGGATGAGGCGCTCGTCGAGGCCGAGTCCGCCGATGACGCGGACGAGGATGATGAGGAAACAGACGAGTCCGAGGACTCGCTGACCTATTCCAACGGCGTGATCGAGAAGATTGTCGCCATGGCCACCCGCGAGGTGCCGCACGTCCTGGGCATGAAGGGTAACCTCATGCACTTCGTGCAGGAGCAGTTTGGTGCCGAGAACCTGACCAAGGGCGTGACGGTCGAGGTCACCGATGACAACCGCGTGGTCGTCAACATCTCCGTCATTATCGAGTACGGCGCCTATGCGCCCGCGATTTTCGACGACGTTAAGGCGCGCGTGACCGAGCGCCTTGCCGCGATGACCGGCCTTGAGGTGGCAGGCGTCAACCTGCGCATCGAGGATGTCATCACCCCCGAGGAGTACGAGCACCGCACCACCCCGCACGAGTAACCTACCACCAAGGGATGTTTATTTTGGCAGGTTTTATCTGCGAAAACGTCAAACGGCCGGTCGCACGGATGTATGTGCGGCCGGCCGTTATTTGCATGCCCCCGATGTAGGCATACCGCTCGTCTAACTAGGGGTTGCAATCGTCGCGTTCCGCGTTACCCTAATGGGCGCATTGTTTCCAAATTGTTAACGAGGGGTGCCGTAATGGCTGACGAGCACGAAACAGAAAGCCAGGCATGGGCGATTGAGGCTGCCGCGGCAGAGGCGGCATCGCGAGCTGCCGAGGAGGTACATCGTCCTCCCGTGGTGCCGATGGAGCGCGTGGTCGATCGCACCGATATCGAGCGCGGCGAGCGTGTCGGCCAAAAGCGTAGTCAGGAGCCGGACTTCCCGCGCTTTTTCGCCGAGCTCAATCTGGGCCTGATTCTTACGGCCTTTGCCATCGTTGCGTTTAAAACCCCTAATCACTTTGCTTTTGGCGGCACCTCGGGCGTGTCGGTCATTCTGTCCACGCTGTTCCCGACCCTGCCCGTCGGCGTCTTTATGTGGATTATCAACGCGGTTCTCGTCGTCTTGGGCTTTATCTTTTTGGAGCGCAAGGCAATCCTGTGGAGCGTCTTCGCCTCGTTTGCGCTGTCCGCTTATGTTTCGCTTTTTGAGCTCTTCATTCCGACCGATGTCTCTCTGACGGGCGATATGTGGCTCGACCTGTGCTTTGCCGTGATTCTGCCGGCGCTCGGCAGCGCCATCGTCTTTGATATTGGCGCCTCGACGGGCGGCACGGACATTCTCGCTATGATCCTCAAGCGCCGCACGACGCTCGAGATCGGCCGCGCACTGCTGTTGGTCGATATCGGCATCGTGGCCATCGCGGCCTTTTTGTATGGCCCGCGTGTCGGTCTGTATTGCGTACTTGGCCTGTTTGCCAAGACGCTTGTGGTCGACAAGGCCATCGAGAGCATTCATCTTCGTAAGGTCTGCACGGTCATTTGTTCCGAGCCCCTTAAGGTCGAGGAGTTTATCGTCAAGCATCTCAACCGTACGGCGACTATCAGTCGCGGCTACGGTGCCTTCTCGGGCAAGTGCGTGACGGTAATCATGAGCGTGCTGAGCCGTCGCGAAGCCGTGCAGCTGCGCCGCTATGCGCGCGAAGTCGATCCGGGTGCCTTTATCACGATCGTCGACAGCTCCGAGATCGTCGGAAAGGGTTTCCGCGGCACGAACTAGCGCGGACACACCCATCAAACAATCGAAAAGCGCCTCGCGCGTTGCAAATACGTCATCTAAGAGTATTTGTCCTCACATTGGGTGATAATGATGCCAAAGACATCGTTTGCGATCCAGGTGATTCGCTCTAGATACGAAGGGATGATTTCGATGTTCTGTTCGCAGTGTGGCGCTCCTATGGGCGATAACGACAAGTTCTGCGGCGTGTGCGGTGCCCCTAATGCTGGTGCTGCAGCTTCCGCCCCTCAGGGTCAGCCTCAGCCTCAGCAATTTGTCCCTCAGCCTCCCACGAACGCGCTCAAGGGCTGTGTGGCTCAGGCGTTTGAGGATATGACCAAGACTCCGGGCGTGCTGCAGCGCGTGTGCCAAATTGCTTTTTTGCCGGCGCTTATCTGTGTCGTGTCGGTACTCGTGCTGTTCATCCCCGTTATCGGCGGTATTGCAGCTGCCATCGGCTTTTTGGTCGCCTACGTGGCGAGCGTGTGCGGTTCGGGCTTTGGCATCGAGTGGGGTCGCGATCTGTCGCTTAAGATCGATGACGGCATGGAGCGTCCGTTGATGCGTTCCACGTCGTTTGGTCTCGGAGTCTTTTCGAGCGTTATCTCGGTCGTGCTCGAGGTTATCGCTGCCATTCCCGTGATCGGTGTAGTGCTTTCGCTGGTGGAGGGCGTGGTAATTGGCGCTGCGGGCTCGTATTCTTATTACGGCTCTTATGCGATCGAGGCTGCGTTGTTTGGCTCGCTTGGCTTGCTCGTTCTGGCTATGATTGCCACGGCGGTCCTGGGGGTCTTCTTTAAGATGTTCGCCGACATTGCCGTGATGCATTTTGCGGTGACCGGTCGCGTCGAGAGCGCGTTTTCGCTCGATAAGGTTTGGACGGCCTTTAAGAACAATAAGACCAAGCTGTTCTGCGCTTCGTTCCTTCCCGAGTTTTTGACGGGCTTGGTCGCCAACGTTGTCACATGGATCTTGACGGTCGTCTTTGGCGCCATTGCCTCTGTCGGTATGTATAGCTACTACTATCGTCCTACGGGTATCGAGGCGATTGTTACCGGCGGTGGCATCACACTCGTGCTGTTCCTGGTGCTGGTCGCTTTCGTCACCGTATTTCTAACGGTCTTTGGCAAGATGCTCAAGCACCGTGCCGTTGGCTATTGGGCTGCACGTTATGCAAGTGAGTGGGCCGACGAGGACAAGGACGACGTCCTGACTTTTGTATTGCCCTTCGAGAAGAAGTTCGCTCCTTCGGGTTACAGCGCTCCGGATGTCGCACCCGCGCCTGCACCCGAGCCTGCACCCGAGCAGGTGCCTGAGCCTGAGTCAGCACCTGTGCCTGAGCCTGAACCGGCACCTGCACCTGAGCCGGCGTCCGAGTCAAGCTCCGACGAGGACCCTCAGGACGAGTAGACCTGCCGCCTACCATTTGGGGACGGGGTAGAAATGGTAAAAATAGCGCTTGATAAATGAGCGGGGGCGGACGTGTCGATGAACGTCCGCCCCCGCTTTGCTTTAGCCAGGCTGCTATGGATGGGCGTGACGACTACTCGCCGTGCTTCTCCTCGTGACGAGCGGCGGCACGAGCTTCGTGGATGCCCTTGATTGCGGCATGGCGAGCCGTGCGGGCATCATGGATGGCGTCACGAGCCTCGGCGGTCGTCACCTTGGCAGAGCGTAGCTTGGCGGCCAGATCGGGGTTGGTTTCGGCGACCGCGGTAATCGCGGGGCCGTCGAGCTCCTCTTGCGTGGGCTCGGCCAAAAAGTCGATAGCATACTGGGCGGCCACCATGGAGCCCTTTGCCAGCACGGTCTCGTCGAT
>DBFAHJ010000060.1:0-7892 GCA_048227095.1 Collinsella aerofaciens
CTTCTTGGGGCATCGCCTTTCCTTCCATTCGTCACCTTCATTACTCCAACGACGAATTCTAGGCGGTGTCCCCTCCCTTTCAAGAAAAGGCGGAGGCGGGGCATGCCCCGCCTCTTACACCACATCTCTGTGCGCTACCCATACGAATACGGGCGGTGGGTATTCGCCACCGTCTGTCAAATCAATCTATCCGCATGAAACATTAAGGACGCATCAGGACCCTTCTCTCCGTTTTTCGCTCAGTATGAACTACTTGGTAGATTGTAAGGCATGTCCCAACCATCTACCAAAGCAAAACCACCACAAAGGTGCCTGGCCCCCTTTGTGGTGGAAATGACGTTTGCCCAGATAAAACCTGCCAAAACAAACCTGTCCCTTTTTGGCAGGTTATGGCAGCGCAGCGAGCCGGCCCTTAAAGGTGATCTTGGATAAGATCACAGATGGCTCGGGCGTCGTTGATGTTGATGGCTCGGGTCGCAAAGCCGGCGTCGAAGGCCTGACGTGCCAGGGCTTCGTTGCAGGCAAGGGCCAGCGTGTGACCGTCGACCAGGTCGAGCGAGCTCTTGCCGCGCAGACGGTCGACACCGGAGCGCGCGACCACGATGTTGTCGAAGCCCTCGGTCTTGTAGCCCTCGATGATCACCACGTCGACATCGTTGTAGCGCGACAGCAGCTCGCGCGCGGGCATCTCGTCCTCCTCGCGCGTATCGGCGTACTCCGCCCAGCGCGTGGCGCAGATGAGTCCCACGTGCTTGGATCCGGCCTGGTGATGGCGCCACGTATCCTTAGCGGGCACATCGATATCAAAGCCATGATGCCCATGATGCTTGAGCGAACCCACGCGCAGGCCGCGGCGAGTGAGCTCGGCAATGACCTTCTCGACAAGTGTGGTCTTGCCCGAGTTTTGATAGCCGATAAACGCGATCGCAGGGACGGCCGGTGCCGGAGCTGCGGGCGCGACGGCGACGGATGCGCTCGCGGGTGCGGCACCGTCAGCGGCCACGGCCTCAACAGCAGCGGCCTGACGCTCTGCACGATTCCACACGCCCGAGCGGCCACCCTCCTTGTGCAACAGGCGCACGTCGACGATCTCCATGCCGCGATCGATGGCTTTGCACATGTCGTAGATCGTAAGGCATGCAGCGCTCGCTCCGGTCAGGGCCTCCATCTCGATACCCGTCTTGCCCGTCACGCCCGCCGTAACCAGTACGTGAAAGCCAACCTGCCCGTCCGTGCGCGCCGGTGCCCAGCCCTCGGGCACGTCCTCAGCCGGCGTCCCCGCCGGAGCGATGGGCGCAATGTCGCACTTGCTCTTGGTAATGAGCAACGGATGGCACATGGGGATGATGTCACTCGTGCGCTTGATGGCCATGATGCCCGCCACACGCGCGCAGGCAAGCACGTCGCCCTTTTTGGCGCGGTCCTGCAGCACCATGGCCTGCGTCTCGGGGTGCATGAGGATGGTGCCCTCGGCGATAGCAATGCGATGGGTCTCGGCCTTGTCTGACACGTCGACCATGCGCACCTCACCCCTGGCGTCCACGTGCGTCAGCTCGTCGCGACGGGCGTCGCGGGCGGGCTCGGTGGCAGCACTGGCAGTCGGCTGTGCGGACGCGTCGGCGTTACCAGCATTCGCCGCAGCCGTGCCTTTGTGGGCAGACATCGCGGCCCTGCGAGCGGCCTTGGTGGCATCGGCGTACCTGCTCTTGGCCATATGATCATCCTCCGATTTGGGACATAAATCGTTGCGTGCCCTCAATTATCGCGTGTTCCTGCGGTTTGTGGGCCACGGCATCGCGCCAAATCGAAAGTACCTGCATATCATCACCACGGCGCAGGGCGTCGCGCACCGAATACTCGGCATCACTGAACAGGCACGGACGCACGTTGCCATCGGCCGTCAGGCGCAGACGGTTGCAATTCGCACAAAAATGGTTGGACATGGCGCTAATGAAACCGACCGTTCCCGTCGCGCCAGGAAAGTGCCAATAGCGCGCAGGGCCCGCGCCGGCAGGAGCGTCGTTGATGCCGAGCGGCTCGAGCTCGCCCAGCCCCGCCGCGGCTGCCCCGGCATTGATGCGCGCCCGCAACTCGTCACTCGGCACGGTGTCGCTCGCGTCCCACAGCTCGGGATTGAGCGCGGGCGCGTGAGGGTCTACAGCACAATGTGAGCTCGTACGTTCGTCGCCAATGGGCATGTATTCGATAAAGCGCAGGTGGATGGGGCGGTCGACGGTCAGCCGTGCAAGGGCCGCCACATCCTGGTTGAGTCGGCGCACCACAACGCAGTTGACCTTAACGGGTTCAAAGCCCCAAGCCAGCGCCGCGTCGATGCCAGCCATGGTCTGCTCGAGCCGACCCAGGCGCGTGATTTTTCCAAACAGCGTAGGGTCGAGTGTATCGAGCGAAATGTTGACGCGGTTAAGACCGGCGTCTTTGAGCTGCGGCGCCAACTTGGGCAGCAGGGCACCGTTGGTGGTGAGCGAGATGTCCTCGATCTGCGGAATCGCGCGGATGTCACGAATGAGCGGAATGATACGGCGGCTGACCAGCGGCTCGCCGCCCGTCAGGCGCACGCGGCGAATGCCCTCCCCCGCCACCAAGCGCACAAAGCGGGCGATTTCCTCGGCACTGAGCAGCTCGTCGTGTGCACGGGGCGCCACGCCATCGGCCGGCATGCAATAGATGCAGCGGAAATTGCACTTGTCGGTAACGGCAATGCGCAGGTAGTTGATGTCGCGGCCAAAGCCGTCATGTTGCACGTGCCCGTCCACGCGGCCCTCCCCTCACGCGGCGTTTTATTCTTCGGAAAACATAATACCCCACGAGAGAATTATGCCGACACCCGTACGACAGGACAGGTCGCTTCGAGCAAGACCGGCTTCCCAAGCCCATCCTCAGCATACAAACCATCACAACATTCGATGCTTTTCCCGTTTTTGGCGATAAACGTCGAATGTTGTGATGGCTTGCCTGCCCACGGCACCCCGTAGAAGGACCAAAACGCCCCTAAAGGCCGCCGTCCCAGTGTCGAATCACGAATTCTCGCAGGTCGTTTTGACGTTTCTGGAACGCTTCGCTTCGGTCGCACTTAAGGCCCATAGCGAGCGCGATAGCGTTCATCGCCCGGTGCAATTGCAGCTGGTGGGCAAACTGAGTCCCGGTGAGGACGATCATCCTAAAGCCCAGCGCGCTCAGCACGGCCATACGCTCCGCATCCGACGCGCTGCGCTGTTTATCAAGATGGTCCGAGCCGTTGTATTCAATCCCTGTACCGCTCGCAGGCGCATATACGTCGATCTCGAAATACCCGGCCTTTGCGAGATACTTGAACTCGTTGGGAACATCGACCCGATGGTTGAGCTCGATCTTGGCATATCCCAGCCCTCCCTGGGAACGTTTCGCGACGACCATGATTGCGGTGGCCGTCTCCATGGGCGATCGCGCGCCATCGTGCACGCGCTTGAGCACGGCGGCCGCGCGTTTCACGCCTCGACGCGAAGGATTCTGCTCGCAAAAAGCACGCAGGTCGGCGACGGCATATCGCTGCGAGGCCTCGACATAATCATCGCTCGACAGATGGTTAAGGTGATACCGAGCACACACTTCAAATCCGTACTCAAGCTGCTCGAGCTCGCTCATCCACGAGCCCGCCTGGACAAGGCATATGGCCTCATCAACCACCAGAAGACCCTCTGCCACCTCGATAAGATGATCCGAAGGTATGGGCGCCCCAAACACATGGCGTCGGAGACCCGCCGGACGAGAGCGTTCAAAATCGAAGCTAACCAGCGTATCAATACGGCCGAGTTCCTCTTGAGGAATACCAAGTGAGACCAGATAGTCGGCGACAATCTCGACCGCTGCAGATATCCTCAATCCCTTGGCATCGAGCCCCAATTTGGGGAGGCTCGCAGTCGGCTCCACCTCGCCAGCAAATGAGCCTTCGTCGTATAGGCTGCTTGCCCGTGAGAGCGGCTCTAACGGGCGCGCCGCGTTGTGGTACAGCCAGGCAGTCTTATGGGACAGGACGATCGGCAAGTCCATGAGCTCTCCAATGGGTCGGATAACCAACCTTATTCCCCTGCTCACGGATTCGCACACTTCCACGTACAAGAAAGCATTCCACCCGTACGAGCGACAGAAAAACCGTCCCAAAAATCGATGCTTTTCTTCAATATCGAGAAAAACATCGATAATTGGGACGGTTTAGGGCGAGGTGAGAGGTCGGAGGGCCAGAGCAAGCCGCACTCCGACGGGTTAATCCAGCTCTTTTAAGCCATGCGCTAGCTGCCAGTACTCGCCGCGCTGGGCGAGCAATTCCTCGTGGGTGCCGCGCTCGATGATGCGGCCATGTTCGAGGACCATGATGGCGTCGGCGTCGCGGACGGTGGACAGGCGGTGCGCAATCATAAATGTGGTGCGGCCGCGCATGATGCGGTCCATGCCGCGCTCGATGAGCTTTTCGGTGCGCGTGTCGATGGAGCTTGTTGCCTCGTCCAGGATAAGCACCGGCGGGTCGGCCACGGCCACGCGCGCGATGGCGAGCAGCTGGCGCTGGCCCTGAGACAAGTTGGCGCCATCGGCCGTGACCGGTGTGTCGTAGCCTTGCGGCAGGCGACGGATAAACGAGTCGGCGCAGGCGGCCTCGGCGGCGGCACGCACCTCCTCGTCGGTCGCGTCGAGCTTGCCAAAGCGGATGTTCTGCGCAATGGTGCCGCTAAACAGGTGCGTATCCTGCAGCACAATGCCGAGCGACCCGCGCAAGCTGGCCTTGGCGATATGCTTGACGTCGATGCCGTCGTACGTAATCTCGCCGTCATCGACCTCATAGAAGCGGTTGATGAGGTTAGTGATGGTCGTCTTTCCGGCGCCCGTCGAGCCAACAAAGGCGATCTTTTGCCCCGGCTTGGCGAACAGGTTGAGATCCGTGAGCACGCGGGTGCCCGGCACGTAAGAAAAGTCCACGGCATGGAAGCGCACGTCGCCGGCGAGCGGGACCAGACCGGTAACAAGCTCGGTACCGTCGGCTGCCACCGCACGACCCGATTCACCAACGGCGGCCACATCGTGCAGATGTCCATACGTGCCCACACCCTGGCCCTCGGGAATCTTCCACGCCCACGCGGCGTCGCCCGTCTGCACCAGCTCCACGCAGCCCTCGTCCACCTCGGGCTTAAGGTCCATGGCGGCAAACAGGCGCTCGGCACCGGCCAGCGCGTTGAGTAAGAAGTTGCCCAGCTGCGTAAACTGGTTGATGGGCATGGCCGCCTGGCGCACAAAGACCAGGTAGCTCGCGAGTGCACCCACGTCGGCAAGTCCCTTGATGCAGAGCATGCCGCCCGCCACGGCGACGATGGCGTAGTTGACGTAGCCGATCACCACGGTCATGGGCACCATCGAGTTGGCGTAGGCCTGCGCGGCGCCACCGGTGCGGCGCAGCTCCTGGTTGCGCGCGTCAAAACCTGCCACGTTGGCCTGCTCGTGGTTGAAGACCTTGATGACCTTTTGGCCCGAGACCATCTCCTCGACATATCCATCCAAGTCGCCGAGCGATGCCTGCTGGGCGGCAAAAAAGCGCTTGGAGCGGATACCCGAGTAGCGCGCGTACAGCACGATGGCCGCGTCGCACACGAGCGTGATAATCGTGAGCTGCCAGTTGAGGATGATGAGCATGGCCGTGGTGCCGATCACCTGAATGCTCGCCTGAATCACGTTGGCAAAGCTGTTGTTGAGCGCCTCGGAGACGGTGTCGACGTCGTTGGTGAAAAAGCTCATGATGTCGCCCAAGCGCGTACTGTCGAAATAGCTGAGCGGCAGCGTCTGAATGTGCGCGAACAGGTCGCGACGGATGTCGGACACCACGCGTTGGGCCGCGCGCACCATGATCTGCGAGTAGCCTAGGGCCGAGAGCACGCCCGCGGCGTAGATGATCGCCGTTACGATGACCTGCTTGGTGAGCAGCTCCTCACCGCCCGTGGCCAGGCCGTTGACGATGGGGCGCACCATGTAGGTGCCGGCGAGGCTCGCGATGGCCGCGACGGAGGCAAGCATACCCACCGCCAGCAGCGAGAACTTGGCATGGCCCATGTAAGAGAGCAAACGGCGCACAGTGCGCTTGAGGTCGGCCGGGCGCGCTTGGGCTGCGGTCTTAGGCATGGCGCTCGCCCCCTTCCAAGGGTAATCTGCTGGGGACGGAGGAAAACGGATTATTCGCGCAGCCATCGTCGCTGCCGTCGCCGGCGTCTACGTTCCCCGCAAACTCCATCTGCGAGGCGTAAATCTCCTGGTAGATGTTGTCGCCCGCTAGCAGTTCCTCGTGCGTGCCCACGCCGTGGACACGACCGTCGTCCAGCACCACAATGCGATCGGCATCCATAACGCTCGCGATGCGCTGGGCGATGATGAGCACGGTCGTATCGGGGATCCGAGCGATGTGCTCGCGAATCTTAGCGTCGGTCGCCATATCGACCGCGCTGGTGGAGTCATCAAAAATGAGCACGCGCGGATGCTTGAGCAGCGTGCGCGCGATGCACAGACGTTGCTTCTGACCACCCGAGACACCGACGCCGCCTTGGCCCAACTCGCCGTCCAGCCCGCCGATGCGATCAAGGAACTCGTCCACGCACGCTGCGCGGCAAGCCGCGAGGAGCTCATCGTCCGACGCCTGCGGATTGCCCCACTGCAGGTTCTCGCGCACGGTGCCCGTGAACAACACGTTCTTTTGCAGCACAATGCCCACGGCGTCGCGCAAGGCGACCAGGTCGTAGTCGCGCACGTCGTGTCCGCCCACAAGTACGACGCCCTCGGTGGCGTCGTACAGACGCGCAATCAGCTGCACAATCGAGCTCTTACCCGAGCCCGTGCCGCCGAGGATGCCCACCGTCGAGCCGCTCTCGACGCGAAGGTCGATATGCTCGAGCACATCCTCGGCTGCATCCGCGCGGTATTTAAAGGAAACGTCGCGAAACTCGACACTGCCGTCCGCTGGCGCCGCAGTCGCGAGGTCTCCCGCAGGGTTGGCGATAAAGGGCTCCTCATCGAGCACCCCTGCGATACGGCCCACACTCGTGAGAGCGCGCGTGAGCAGCAAAAACACGTTGGAAATCATCATGAGCGAGTTCATGATCAGCAGCACGTAGCTCATAAAGCCCGTGAGAGAGCCCACGCCCAGCTTGCCGGCGAGAATCATGCGGCCGCCAATCCACAGGATGGAGAGCGCAGCCACGTACATCGACAGCTGAAACACCGGCAGGTTGAGCACGGCGGTGCCGAAGGTCTTGGTCGCCGTGCCGGCGAGCTCGGTATTGACGGTGTCAAACTTGTCGCACTCGTGCTCGGCGCGCACGTAAGCCTTCACGGCGCGCACGGCGGTAAGGTCCTCTTGCACCACGCCGTTAAGGTGGTCCATCGAGGTCTGGAGTTGGCGGTAGAGCGGACTGACGCGATAGGTGATGACACCCAGCACGATTGCCAGCACGGGCAAGATGATCGCAAAGACGGTGGCGAGCGGGCGCGACAGCATCAGCGCGTAGATAAGGCCGACGATAAGCGTCACCGGGCCGCGCACCATAGGGCGAAAGCCGTTGCTCACAGCATTTTGGATAACGGTGATGTCCGTGGTCATGCGAGTGACGAGCGAGCTGGCGTCGTAGTTGTCCAGGTTACCAAAAGCGAGCGTCTGAATCTTTTTGTACTCGGCCTCGCGCAGGTTAGCGCCTAGGCCCGAGGCAACGCGGGCGGACGTGTGTGCATAACCCAAGCCCAGTACCAGCGAAAGCGCAGCGCACACCAACATGTACGCGCCCTGCAGCAGCATGTAGTTGATATCACCCGCAGGCACGCCCACATCGATGATGTTGGCCATGATGACCGGGATAAACAGCTCGAGC
>DBFAHJ010000061.1:0-9827 GCA_048227095.1 Collinsella aerofaciens
GACCCCTTTCGAACTACGGGGCCCCGATTGCTAGGACCTACAGAAGGGTGCGACAAGCACACAACGTTTAGGAACACTCGGGAGCCGACAGATACTAATGTGACGCTTATGCAATCACGTTCGTATAGGTTACGGGGAAATCATTTCGATTTCAAGCGTGAACTGCGATTTTTTACTCGTATGGAGACTTTTTCGCAATCTTGTGGACGACCGTCTCCATAAGTTGACGATAGGCAGTTAGGCATACGGCTTTGGGGTAAAGTATCCGGAGCAACGATTCTGGAACGATTTATCGAGAAAGGTGCCCGCGTGCTCAAAGCAGTCGTTTTCGATATGGACGAGACGCTTCTCAGCATCAACCTCAACGCGTTCATCCTTCGCTATTTTAAGGATGTATCGTCGATGCTCGCGGATATCGGACGCCGCAGCCGCGGTGGCACGATGGCGCGCCTCGGCACCATTCTGGTCGACCTCAACGCCAACCGCCGAAGCGGCACGGACAACCGCACCAACCTTGAATTTTACCGCACCGAGGTCGAGCGCCGATGCGGCATCTGCCTCTCCGATCCCCTCATCTACGAGGCGTTTACCTACTACGACCGCGAAGTGCTTCCGTACAAGAACGACGATGTCATCAACGCCCACGCCATGCCGGGCGCACACGCCGCTCTCCAGGCCGTACAGGACGCAGGACTGCGCTGCGCGCTCTTTACCAACCCCAGCTTTCCCCAGGGGGCCATCGAGTGCCGCATGGGTTGGGGCGACCTGGCCGACGCCCCCTTTGAGCTCGTCACGCACATGGGAAACACCACCCGCTGCAAGCCCGATGCCACCTACTATCTCGAGCAGCTTCAGGTGATGGGACTCGACCCACACGAGGTCCTTATGGTGGGCAACGATCCCAAGCGCGACTTCCCTAGCCCCGCCTGCGGCATTCAAACTGCCTATGTTGGCCAGGGAAAACCCGGCCGAGCCACCTGGCACGGAACCATGGAAGACTTCGCCCGCGATTTCAACGCCGTAGTAGAAGCCTTCTACGAACACCAAGTAGCCGACGAACTGTCATAGGACCCCTCCCACCAAACAAAATAGCGCCGCAGGTTGAGAAAAATGTGACAAATAGACCGTCCCTTGTCACATTACAAAGACAACGCCGATGTTATGGCAACGACAGCGAAAGCCCGCCAGAGCGAGCAAGGTGCCTTGAAACAAGGCGGCATTGACCTTCTGGTCATGTCGCCGAAGTTGAAAGGCAGATTGCCGCTCTGGCGGGCTTGCAGCGTCGGCCGGTCCGCCGTTCGGTAGAACGGCGGAACCAATAACTAACAGACTCGAGTCTTGCCGATCATGATGTTGAGGATCTCGACATCAGTATCTTTCATACCCACACGGCCCACGTAGCCCATGCTGGCGATTGTCTGCTCGACGGTATCCTGGATCAGGCCCTCGCCGGCGCGGAAGCCACGACCCTGCATGGCCATATCGTGACCTAGAATCGCCGCATCAACGGCAGCGGAAATCTTGGCGGCACAGCTTGCCTTGGCGCCATCGCACACGATGCCGCCCACGTTACCGAGTGTGTTCGAAACCGTCGCGCCAATCTGCTCGCGCGTGCCACCACACAGCCAGGTAATCGCAGCGCCGGCGCCACACGCGGCGCAAATAGCACCGCAAAACGCCGAGAGCGCACCAATATAGCTCTTGATATGCACAGCGATAAGATCGGACAGCATCACGGCGCGCACCAGGCGATCGTGGTCGCAGCGCAGGTACTCGGCATACTCCATAACGGGCAGTGCGCAGGTAATGCCCTGGTTGCCCGAGCCGCACACAATGGCGACCGGCAGCGCACAGCCGTTCATGCGGGCGTCGGACCCGGCGGCCGCACGGGCGCGGGCACGGCAGGCGACGTCATCGGCACGAGCACCCAGCAGCGTGCGGCCAACCTCGGCACCCCAAGCGTGCGCCAGGCCCTCGGCGCTGATCGCGCCGTTCAGCTCAATCTGACGCTCAACGGCAGCGCGGGCACCATCGATGTCGCCGTCCTCAATAAAGTCGATGATGGACTCAATCGACATGGGCGTGTCAGCGCTATCTGCCGCACGCTCGGCCATAACGCGCTCGGCGCAGGCGGCACACTCCCCCGCCGACTTGCCGCATACCGGAATACCGTCGAGCGTATGGCACGTGACATTGGTGTGGTGGTCGGTAATCTCGACGACTGCGGTATGGCCCCCGGCTGTGGCAGTCACCTTGATGTAGAGGTTGGGCACACCCTCGACAAGCGACACATCGCAGTAGCCGGCATCGGCGAGGAGCTCGGCCACACGAGCACGGTCTTTATCGTCAACGCTCTCGAGCACCTCAAGCGCGCTCTTGGCGTCGCCGCCCACGGCACCCAGCACGGCCGCCGCCTCAATACCGTGCATACCGCCCGAATTGGGCACGGTCACGCTCTTAACGTTCTTGATGATGTTGCCCGAGCAGGCGACATCCATATGATCGGGTTCGCAACCGAGCGTCTGGCTCGCCAGCGCCGCTGCATAGGCAACGGCAATAGGCTCGGTGCAGCCGAGCGCACAGACAAGCTCGCGGTTCAAAACATCGCAAAACGCGGTATCACGAAGGGAATCGGCAGGCATAGGTATCTCCTACTTGTATAACGGACTGGGCTCTCAAAAAGAGTTAACTCTTTTATTTGATAACAATGCATCAGAAACCGCAACCATGGTTCCGACGGACGGCGCTTAAGCGCAATCTGACGGCATTCATTCATGAAAAGCCGGTCTTGTTGCATGCTAAAGCGTTTGACCAAAAAACGCCCGAGCGTTTACACAAAAGTCGCGCTATCATGCAGTCGAACGCGGTAAAACCTTTAGCAATTCCGCCGCACGGACCAGAGAGGAACCACTCATGAAGATTGGTATCGGCAACGACCATGCCGCCGTCGAGCTCAAGAACATCATTTCCGAGCACCTGAAGGAGCGCGGCTGCGAGGTCGTGAACTTTGGAACCGACACCTCCGAGAGCTTTGATTACCCCATCGCCGGCTACAAGGTGGGTAAGGCCGTTGCCAACGGTGACGTCGACCTGGGTATCCTGATCTGCGGTACCGGCGTCGGCATCAGCCTGGCCGCCAACAAGGTCGAAGGTGTTCGCGCCGTCGTGTGCTCCGAGCCCTTCAGCGCCAAGCTCTCCCGCATGCACAACAATACCAACGTGCTCGCCTTTGGCGCCCGCGTCGTGGGCTCCGAGCTCGCCAAGATGATTGTCGACGAGTGGCTCGACGCCGAGTTTGAGGGCGGTCGTCATGAGCGTCGCGTTAACCTCCTCAACGAGATCGACCACACGCGCGGCCTCAAGGTCGTCGACGAGGCCTAAAGACCTACAAAGCCATACGCTAACGCCAGCCCCCGCCCGGAAGAAACATCCGGGCGGGGGCTCTTTAGTAGATTTCTAAGCGGTTACCAAAAATCTACTGGAATAAAAAGGGCGCCGCGGATGGAATTCCGCGGCGCCAAAGCCACACGCTAACAGCTTTAAGGAGTCAAAGCTGGTTTAGCCAAAGAAGCGCTTGATCTCGATCTCGGCGTTCTCCAAGCAGTCGGAGCCGTGGATTACGTTAGCGTTGACATCGACAGCGAAGTCGCCGCGAATGGTGCCGGGAGCAGCATCAAGCGGGTTGGTAGCACCCATAAGGGTGCGCATCTTGGAGACAGCGGAGAGACCGGAAACGACCATCTTAACGACCGGGCCGCTCGTCATAAAGTCACAGAGACCACCAAAGAAGGGCTTGTCGGCCAGATGGGCGTAGTGCTCCTCGACGGTAGCGCGCTCGAGCGTGGTCATCTCCATGCGCTCGATGACAAGGCCGCTACGCTCAATGCGAGCGACGATCTCGCCGATCTTACGATCGCGCACAGCGTCGGGCTTAATCATGATGAAGGTCTTCTCGATAGCCATAAGGTAGCCTTTCAAGTAGGTTCGCGCGTGCCCAAGTCCCATTCCGGCACCCGCCCGGACTGCATCGTAACAGAGTTTTAGCTGCAGTTAAACAAAAAGCTGTTTTTTGAAACGTTACAATTTATTAAAACGTTCCATTTGTGTCACTTCTGTTTCGAGGCCCGATTAGAGTACCATCCGACCGCACATCAACCGCATCGAACCGAGCGGACGGTCGGTTGCCGCCCGTGAACGTGCCCCCTTCACAACCTGCCCAAAGGTCCTACAGAAGTTCTCGACAAGCCCCTCCCCCATAGCAACAAAATACGGACGCCCACATCAGCAGACGTCCGTAAAGCAACAACGATTTATCAATAAATAATGGCCAAAACAGCTTCAGCCAAACCCCTACTTTACCCCGTGGCCCATTTCGACGACCTTGGTCAGCGATCCAAACACGCCTTTGTCGGCCTCAAGCTGTGCCTCGGCACGCTGCAGCTGCACGGCAACGGCGGCAGGGGCGGTGCCGCCCTCGGTCGTGCGCGCGGCGACAATCGACGGGATGTCGAGCGCCTCGGTAATGTCGTGCTCAAAGAGCGGACTCGCCTCCTGGAACACCTCAAACGGCAGGTCCTCAAGGTTGCAGCCGCGCTTCTCACACATCAGGACCAAATGGCCCACCACGGCATGTGCCTCGCGGAACGGCAGGCCACGCTTGGCCAGGTAATCGGCAACATCGGTGGCGGCAAGGTGCCCCACACCGCACTCGCGCGCCATGGCATCCTCGTTGACGGTCCAGGTCGAAATCATACCGGCCATAACCGACAGGCACTGCATGAGCGTATGGGCGGTATCGAGGGCGCCCTCCTTGTCCTCCTGCAAGTCCTTGTTATAAGCAAGCGGCAGGCCCTTCATGGTCACGAGCAGCTGCACCAGGTTGCCATAGACTCGGCCGCTCTTGCCGCGGATAAGCTCGGCAAAATCGGGGTTCTTCTTCTGCGGCATGATGGACGAGCCGGTGGAGTAGGAGTCGGAAAGCGTGATAAAGCCAAATTCGGAGCTCGACCACAGCACGATCTCCTCGGAAAGACGCGACAAGTGCATCGCCATGACGGAGCCGGCGTAATGCAGGTCGAGGAGGAAATCACGGTCGGAAACCGCATCGAGCGAGTTGGGGATCACGCCCGCAAAGCCAAGTTCGGCGGCCGTCATCTGACGATCGAGCGGATAGCTCGTACCGGCAAGCGCGGCAGCGCCCAGCGGGCAGTTGTCGGCAGCATCAAAGGCGACCTTCAGGCGTGTAAAGTCGCGCACGAACATCCAGGAATACGCCAGCAGATGGTGCGACAGCAGCACGGGCTGAGCATGCTGCATGTGCGTGTAACCCGGCAGAATCACCTTGTCGTACTTTTTAGCCGCATCCACCAGCACATGACGCAGTTCAAGATTGGTCTCCATGAGCTCCTTGGCCAGCGCCTTGACGCCCAGGCGCGTATCGGTCGCAACTTGGTCGTTGCGCGAACGCCCGGTATGCAGGCGCTTACCAGCCTCGCCGATGCGACGCGTCAGCTCGCTCTCGATGGACATATGAATGTCCTCGTCGTTGATATCGAAGGTGAAGTTGCCGGCATCGATATCCTGTTCGATTGCGGTCAGACCCTCGGCAATCGCCTGCTCGTCCTCGGCGCTGATAATGCCCTGGGCCGCCAGCATCTTGGCATGTGCCTTAGATCCGGCGATATCCTGCTTATAGAGATGTTTGTCGACCGGCAGCGACGCGCCAAACTCCTGCGTGACCTCGGCCACGCCCGCCTCAAAACGACCGCCCCAAAGAGCCATGGAACCGTCTCCTTTCTCCAAATACCAAAACAAGCGCCCAAAGCAATGCGCCCTGTCGCTAAAGCGATTTTTCAACCGCTAGTTTTACACACTCCCTGCCGTGCGCTGGGCCATGTAGCTAATTTGCAAAGAAGTGACGCACCATGCACTTGGCGCCCAACGTCTCCCTCCGGATGTTGCCCTGCGAATCATCGATCCAGGCCTTCAGGCTCATAGGGACGTCCTCGACCTTTGCAGCATCGAACTCGGGCACGAGGGCAAGTAAAGCATGCGCGATAGCATGGAACATAATGGATACTCCTCATATATATAGGCGCAGAGCCGCCAAATTGATAGAAGGAGCCCCGCCGGATAACCCCGGCGGGGCTCGGACTCAGCCGCAGACGCGGCATCAAATACGCGGGCGGAACGTAGGGGCCACCGATGTTAAGAAGTGTCAGCAAGCATAACGAAAGGTAGGGACCCCGTGCGCCCGTTATGTATCACGCGGATGGGCCGCGCGAATACCAAGGAAAGGGAGGCTTAAGCCTGGGCGGCAGCAGAGCTGGGACCCTGGACCTTAGCCCACGTCTTGAGCGACAGCGTATCGATCTCGATAAAGCCAGCGCTAGCCTTCTCGTCAAACGTGGTGTCGCGGTCGTAGGTGGCCAGACCGTAGTCGTAGAGGCTGAAGGGGCTCTTGCGGCCGACGACATGGCAGTTGCCCTTAAAGAACTTCAGACGGACGGTGCCGGTCACGAACTTCTGGGTGTCGGCCATAAAGGCGTCGAGCGCGTTTTTGAGTGGGCTGTACCACTGGCCGTTGTACACGGCGGTGGCCCAATCCTGCTCGAGCTTAATCTTAGTCTTGAGCAGGTCGCCCTCAACGCAAATGTCCTCGAGTGCCTTATGGGCGGTAATGAGCGTCAGGGCGCCGGGAACCTCATAGCACTCGCGGCTCTTGAGGCCCACCAGACGATCCTCAACCAGGTCGAGACGGCCAAAGCCGTTGTCGCCCGAAATCTTGTTGAGGGCGATGACGATCTCGGAGAGTTTCATCTTCTTGCCGTCGACGGCGACGGGCTTGCCGACCTCAAACTCAATCTCGGTATACGTCGGGGTGTCGGGCGTGTCCTCGGGATTCTTGGTCATAACCCAGGCGTCGTCGAGCGGCTCATTCCAGGGATCCTCCAGGTGACCGCACTCAATGGCACGACCCCACAGGTTGTCGTCGATGGAGTAGGGGTTGTCGTTGGCACCCTCGGGAACCGGCACGTTGTGGGCGTGGGCATAGGCGACCTCGTCGGGGCGACACTTCAGGTCCCACTCGCGAACCGGAGCGATAACCTTGAGCTCGGGGTCGAGGGCCTTGACGGCGGCCTCAAAACGGACCTGGTCGTTACCCTTGCCGGTGCAGCCGTGGGCGACGTAGGTCGCGCCAAACTCGTGGGCGACCTCAACAAGCTTCTTGGCAAGCAGCGGGCGAGACAGGGCGGAGAGCAGCGGATACTTGTTCTCGTACATGGAGTTTGCTGCAATGGCTTTGGTCAGGAACTCATCGGAGAACTCGTCGCGCAGGTCGAGCACCTGGCAATCGAGAACGCCCAGGTCGAGCGCCTTCTGCTTCTTGGCATCCAGTCCGGTCTCTTCCTGGCCCACGTTGCCGCAGACACAAACGACATCGAGATTCTTCTCGTCCTGGAGCCACTTGACACATACGGATGTATCAAGACCACCGGAATATGCGAGAACGACTTTTTCCTTGCTCATGGCTGTTTCCTTTCGCCCTTGGTAGCTAGTTAGAACATCGGTCAGTTGCAAGTCATTTCAAGGTCATATACCGTGCAATATCAGGTTAAATAGCAAAAATCAGCACATACATGCCCTAGAAACATGCAGCAATGTCGTGCTAAAACCCAACGACCTCAAAATGACTCTGTTGAGGCAATTCGCCCCATGCGGACAGAGACGATTGTTATCGTCGTCGGGAAATTGCGCGCTGGCGTCGGATGGCATTGTCTGCAGTGGTGATGATCGTTACGAACTGCATCTGCCTCTCCTTTCACCTATCGCCGGGCGCAATTCTAATATCGTAAACGGTACCTTTTCCTCGGTAAGCGGTTGTTTTTCCGTCTCCGTTTTCGATGGTCGCTATATTACGCTAAAGTGCCCGCAGCACAAGCGACAAATTCAAATTTCTGAAAAGTTTTTTCATTACTTTGTGAAGCGTGGTGCAAATACGCTCCGTTCCTGCGAAAATACGCCCGACTACGAATTGATGGCTATAACGTCTGAAACAATCTCGAAACGAAAGGCTCGCTTTTATGCAAACTTACGAATCGGACGCCAATATCGGAAACATTAAGATTCTCGCCGTCGACATGGACAAGACGCTGCTGACCGACGAGCGCGTGCTGCCCCAGGGTCTTGATGAGCGCCTAGACAAGCTCGCCGACGCCGACATCGTATTCTGCCCCGCCAGCGGACGTCCCGCCCCCAAGCTCGAGGAGATGTTCGAGGGCGTCAAGAACCGCCTCGCCTTTTGTCCCGACAACGGAGCGTGCGTGATCTATCGCGGCAGCTATATCTATAAGAGCACTATTGACGTGGAGCTGTATCAGCAGGTCTTGAGCCGTGCCTCGGAGGATCCGCGCGCTGTCCCCGTCCTTTGCTGCTTCGACGAGTTCTACGCGCTTGCCCGCGACCATCAATACCACGACGAGATCAGCGTCTACTACAACACAATCAACTACGTCGACAGCTTTGATGGCATTGATTTCGAGTCCAACAAGATTTCGGTCTTCTTCCCCGGCTACGACGCCGAGCCCGCTTTCCGCGAGACCTATAGTCCCGAGTTCTCGGACAAGCTCTACGTCACCAACGCCGGGCGCGAGTGGATCGACTTCATGAACTTGGGCGTCGACAAGGGCGCCGGCGTCGCGCATCTTTGCGAGCACCTGGGCATCGATATCGCCGATGCCGCCGCCGTGGGCGACACCTACAACGACATCCCCATGCTGGAGCGCGTCGGCCACAGCTTTATCGTGGACAACGCCGAGGAGCATATGAACGCGCATGCTAAATGGCGCATTCCGAGCAACAACGACGGGGGCGTACTGACGCTCATCGACGCCATCTTGGCGGCTCGTTAATCTATCCCGTCGCCATGCCCGGGGCCGACCGCTTGATTTTTGCTCGGTCAAGTCCTGGGCTCGCACGAAGAGCACATTTAGTGCTCTTCGGCTCGTGCGGAATCTACAAAAATCAAGCGGTCGGCCCCGGGCATGGCCATGTTGACTTTACTTGCCGCCAAGATGGCCTCTTGAGTGTCTAGATACTTGGCTGAATTTATTTGAACAGAGGGGAGCCCCTTTTTGGAAGGGGCTCCCCTCTGTTTTGGTTACTTTGGGGTTGTGGGCACTTCCCTATTTGGCGTCGGCCCAGGTTATGCCGGTGCTGGCTTCGGCGATTAGGGGAACGCGGAGGTCCACTACGTGCTCCATGACGTCGCGGACCATGGTGGTTAGGCGCTCGACTTCGTCGATGGGGCACTCAAAGTCCAGTTCGTCGTGCACTTGCAGGATCATGTGGGCGGCAAAGCCTTCTTCTTCCAGGCGACGACTTACGCGGGCCATGGCGATCTTGATGATGTCTGCTGCGGTGCCCTGCATGGGATGGTTCATGGCCGTGCGCTCGCCAAAGCCGCGGAGTTGCGGGTTTTTGGCCTTGAGCTCGGGAATATGGCGTCTGCGGCCATACATGGTCTCGGCGTAGCCCGTCTGCTTGGCGCGCGCCACCACGTTGTCGAGGAACGTACGCACGCCCGGGTAGGCCTCGTAGTAGCGGTCGATCATGTCGCGCGCCTCGGCCATCGAGATATGCAGCGACTGCGACAGGCCGTAGGCCTGCTGGCCATACACGATGCCAAAGTTCACGGCCTTGGCGCGACTGCGCAGGTCGGGCGTTACCTCGGACACCGGCACACCAAACACGCGCGCCGCCGTCTCGGCATGGAAGTCCTCGCCCTCGTTAAAGGCGCGCACCAAGTGCTCGTCACCCGAGAGATG
>DBFAHJ010000062.1:0-5344 GCA_048227095.1 Collinsella aerofaciens
TGGGCGCGCCCGCCCTGACCCGCAAACCTGATATGGGTAATGCCAACGAAGGGAGCCGTGCCAATGAGCACACAGACCGAGCCCAAGCTCGTCACGCAAATCGACTTCGCCCGCGCCGGGCAGATCACACCGCAGATGAAGGAAGTCGCCGAGCGCGAGCATCGCGACCCCGAGTACATTCGCGAACGCGTGGCCGACGGCCGCATCGCCATCCCCGCCAACATCGTGCATATCAAAAAGGGCATGCGTGCCTTTGGCGTCGGCGAGGGCCTGTCCACCAAGGTCAACGTGAACTTGGGCATCTCGGGCGACAAGGCCGACGCCGCTGAGGAATGGAAGAAGGTCAAGATCGCCGAGGACTTTGGCGCCGACGCCATCATGGACCTCTCCAACTCGGGCAAGACGCGCCAGTTCCGCCAGCAGCTCATCGACGAGACGCCGCTCATGGTAGGCACCGTCCCCATGTACGATGCCATCGGCTACATGGAAAAGCCGCTGGTCAAGCTGACCAAGGACGATCTGCTCGAGGTCGTGCGTGCACACGCCGAAGACGGCGTGGACTTTATGACCATCCACTGCGGCATCAATAAATCGGTCATCAAGACCTTCAAGGAGACCGGCCGCCTCATGAACATCGTCAGCCGCGGCGGCTCGCTGCTGTTTGGCTGGATGGAAGTCACCGGTAACGAGAACCCCTTCTACGAGTTCTACGACGAGGTGCTCGAAATCTGCCACGAGTACGACGTAACGATCTCGCTCGGCGACTCCTGCCGCCCGGGCTGTCTCTACGACTCCAACGACGCCACCGAGACTGCCGAGATGATCGAACTGGGCAAGCTGTGCAAGCGTGCTTGGGCCGCCGGCGTCCAGGTCATGGTCGAGGGCCCGGGTCACATGGCGCTCGACGAGATCGCCGCCAATATGAAGCTGCAGAAGCGTCTGTGCCACAACGCCCCGTTCTATGTGCTGGGGCCGCTGGTGACCGATATCGGCGTGGGCTACGACCACATCACCGCAGCCATCGGCGGCGCCATCTCCGCGAGCTCCGGCGCCGACTTCCTGTGCTACGTGACGCCGGCCGAGCACCTATGCCTGCCTAACGCCCAGGACGTGCTCGACGGCCTCATGGCCACTAAGATTGCCGCGCACGCCGCCGATATCGCCAAGAAGGTGCCGCACGCCCGCGACATGGACGACAAGATGGGCCAGGCACGCCGCAAGCTCGATTGGGACGCCATGTGGAAGTGCGCACTCGACCCGGTTACGGGCAAGAAGCGCTACGAGGAGTCCCCCGCCGCCACCGAAGGCACTTGCACCATGTGTGGCAAGATGTGTGCCGTCCGCACCGTCAACAAGATTTTCGAGGGCACCACGATCGACCTCGGCATGGAGGACTAGCCCTGTCGCCGCGGCCGCTTCTGGCAGCGAGCTGGTGCCTGTCAATTGTTGACGTGTGAACATTTGCTTGCATTTGCGTAAAGATTGCATCGCCCGCCCGGGTTCGACATAGAGTCGGCCCGGGCATCATTATAATGCTGGCTTATAGACCCATTTGATTCCGACCGAACAAGGGAGCGAACATGGATCGCAGTAAGGTACCTGCCGTTCTATCCATCGCAGGATCCGATTCCAGCGGTGGCGCCGGCATTCAGGCCGACATCAAGACCATCACGGCGCACCGCCTGTATGCCGAGACGGCCATCACCGCCATCACCGCACAGAACACCTTGGGCGTCACCGCCGTACAGGATATCTCGCCAGATATCGTAGCCGCGCAAATTGACGCCGTTTTTGACGATATCCGCCCGAACGCCGTCAAGATCGGCATGGTTTCTTCTGTCGAGATTATCGAAGTCATCGCCGACCGCTTGAGCGCCTGGAACGCAACAAACGTGGTCGTCGACCCCGTCATGGTAGCCACCTCGGGCGCACGGCTGATTGCCGAAGATGCCGCCGAGGCGCTCACCCGCCGCCTGTTCCCGCTAGCGACGGTTATCACGCCCAATATTCCCGAGGCCATGGCCCTGCTCGACTACGAGGTCGACTCCGAGCGCACGCAGCAAAATGCTGCCATGCTCCTCACCCGCCGCTTTGGTTGCGCGTCTCTCGTTAAGGGCGGGCATTTTGTCAACGAGGCCAACGATGTGCTAGCAGAGCCCGCGCCGCTCGATGACGAGGGCAACCACCTGGGCGATCCGCTCACCACGTGGTTCCGCCACAAGCGCATCGAGACCGGCAACACGCATGGCACCGGTTGCACGCTCTCGTCCGCCATCGCCTGCGCGCTGGCCCAGGGCATGGATCTTGCCGACGCCGTCAACGCCGGCAAGGCCTACCTAACCGGCGCTCTCGCCGCCGGCTTTGACATGGGCAAAGGCTCCGGCCCCGTTAACCATATGTGGCAGTATTAAGACTCGCAGTTCAAAACCACCGCAAAGGGGACAGGCACCTTTGCGGTGGTTCCCACAAACATCTCGATCTGTAACAGTTAGAGTCCATTTTTCGGCCCACCTGTTACAAATCGAGACATCCAAATTCCATTGAGAAGATAATCTCGATGTGTAACATTAACTCGGCAAAATCGACCCTAGATGTTACAGATCGAGACAAACGACCGATATCGACCTAAAATAATCTCAATCTGTAACATCTAGCCCGTTTTCGGCCTTACAACTGTTACAGATCAAGACAAATCAACGAAACAAGCCACCGCAAGGAGAACTATTGTGGTGGTTTGGGGCCGTGCTACTCACCGAGCATCTCTTGGAGCTTGGCTGCCACGGCGTGACCCAGGCTCTCATGGCTTTCGGGCATCATATGCAGATAGTCGATATCGCCCGGCTCGGCAAAGTCGGCGGCATTCAAAAAGTCGCAGCCAAACTGCTCAGCCACATGCGCGTAGTACTCACCAAAATGTTCCGAGGCTTCTACGGAATGCTCGTCAAAATCGGTCATATATACGTCGGCGATCTGCGGCTTAATCTTGATAGGCGCCATCAGCAGAATGCGCGGACAAGGCGCAGCGTCGGTCCACGGAAACGCGCGGACGGCGCGAATCAGCGCCATGGCGCCACGGGCGATATCGGAAGCTGTCACGTTAAAGACCGTCTTACAGTCGTTGGTGCCCAGCATGATCACAATGGCGTCCAGCGGCTTATGGGCCTCGAGCAGCATCGGAAGTGCGCGGATGCCGTTAAGATTGGTGTCCAGATGGCACATGTCGTCGCGTACCGTCGTGCGGCCGTTGAGGCCTTCTTCAATTACATGCCAGCCCTCGCCTAAGTCACGTTGGGCCACGCCGCACCAGCGCACATCCTGCGCATAGCGCACCGCGGTGCCGTCGCGCATGCCCGCCGGATCGTAACCATAGGTGTTGCTGTCGCCAAAGCATAGAGCGTTTTTCATCGTAAGCCCCTCGCTCAGTAAAAAGCCGACGGAAGCAGCCTCTCCCGCCGGCTCGACCTATCTGTCAGCACGTACCGATTACAGGTACTTGCGCCAATCGTCCTCGTCCTCATCATCCTCGGTAGCAGCCTGGGCCTGCTCGGCGGCGCGAGCTGCCGCAGCGCGAGCGGCAACCTGGGCATAGGACTCCTCGTTGCGCTCGGGGAAGTTTGCCAGCACGTGCTCGAACTTGGCAAAATCCTCATCCCAGCGCGTAGAAGGCACGGCAAAGAAGACTTGCTTGACCTTAAAGTCGCCCGACGCGAGCTCCTTGCGGAAGAGCTCGGCCACGGCCTCTGCGTCAAAGCCGTTGTTGTCGCAGCCCCAAGCGCCCAGCACGAGCTTCTCGCGACCTAGCTCGTCGCAGATGGCAAGCACAAAGCGAATGCGGTCGCGCAGGGCGTCCAGCAGAGCATCGTCGCTCACGCGATACTCCTGGCGGGCGCGCTTAACGTTGGGCGCGGCGGCCACGATCACGTCGGCGTATGCATGCACGTGGTTGCGGTCGAAGCGCACCGCAGGCACCACCAGCGCACGGTTGCGGTAAAGCTCGCAGTTGATGTTGCGGCGACGGTTCTCGCCGTACCATTTGCGCTGCTTATCGAGAACGTTGTACAGATACGAATCGGCGCACAGCGTGGCCTCCTGGCCCAGATAGCCCTGGATGTAGCCACCGCCCGGGTTGGTGAACGAGGCAAAGGCGAGCACGGCCATGTCGCAGAACTGCGCATAGCCACGACCGTTGTCCAGGATGGCCTGCGTGGTGGAGGCATCGAGCACGGTGACCTCAGGCAGAACCGGAGCGGGCTCCTCAGCAGGCGCGGACTCAGCTTCGGCGATTTCCTCGGCAGGCTCCTCGACGGGCTCGAGCGCTGCCTCGACCTCGGCAGCCTCCGCGCCCTCGACGTCCTCGGCAACCTGTTCTTCGGTGGCCACAGCACTCTGAACCTTGGCCTTCATCGCCGAGACAAAGCCGGCAGGCATACCGTCAAACTCGCGAACACCGGCAAGCGAACGCTCGATATCCTTGGCGCACGCTTCGGACACAGTTGCCACGTGACGCTCGGCGGCCTTGGCACGGGCCTCGCGCTTGGGATTGGGCTGACCCGCTCGGTTGGACCTGCGGTTACGGTTCCTGTTGTCGACGTCTGCCATAAGTGGTCACCTTTCTCGGTCTCTGCCGCTATCGGCTTTTCCCATCCATGATACCCCGCCGCGTACAAAAAAGACGGCCCCGAAGGACCGCCTTTCGCATCGATTTGCACGCACGGCAAGCACCGCCGCAATTCGCCACTAGTCGCGACGGCCGAGGATGTTCAGAATGCGCAGGAACACGTTGATAATATCCACGAACAGGTTAGAGGCCATAAGCACGGCGTTGGGCAGCGTAGGCGGCACCGTCGTGGCAACATAGGTGTCGTAGCCAATAAAGCCGGCGAACACCACGATCACGATCAGGTCGGTGATGGTCTGTGAGACGCCCATGAACATCAGCACGATCTCAACCAGAATAGTAGCGAGCAGAATGCCAAAACCGATGCCATATACGCGCTGGAAAAACTTGGGGAACGTCACGCCAAGCGCGCCAAAGACAAAGGTGATGGCGGCCGTGGCGATAAAGGCAGTGTTGATGGTGGGCAGGTCGTAGTTGGCAAGGCCAAACGACGCGGTCAGGCCAAAGGTGCTCGCAAAGATTACGTAGCCCACAAGGGACAGGCCCACGGACTGCTTGCTGGCGGCGGCCGACATCATGACCATGCCGACGATGGTCAAAATAAATGAGCCAAAGACCAGCGGCAAAGCGGCGCCGCTCATCATCATGCGCGCAAACGACATGGTGCTCGTAAAGTAAGCACCGACGCCCATGGCGCAAAAGCCCAAAAAGATCAGGGCAGACATG
>DBFAHJ010000063.1:0-5150 GCA_048227095.1 Collinsella aerofaciens
AGCCCGGCACCAAGCTCGCCGACGTGCGCGAGGTTTACAGCCACGGCCAAGCCATTGCCCAGTGTGCGGGCTTTATCGAGTCCCACGACCTGCACGCCACCAAGTACCCCAACACCGCCATGTCGGCCGAGATGGTCGCCAGCTCCGGGCGCACCGATGTTGCCGCCATCGCAGCGCGCAGCTGCGCGACACTCTATGGCCTGGAGGTGCTGGAGTCCAACATTCAAGACTCCGACAACAACTACACGCGCTTTGTCGTCATCAGCCGCGAGCCACGCGTCTATCCCGGTGCCAACCGTACCTCGCTCATGATCACCACGGCCAACGAACCGGGCGCCCTTTATCGCGTACTCGAGCGTTTCTATGCGCTCAACATCAACCTCATCAAGCTCGAAAGCCGTCCCATCCCCGGTCGCGACTTTGAGTTTATGTTCTACTTTGATCTGGACTGCCCCTTTGGCAGCAAGGCCCTCGACGACCTGCTCGATTCCATCGACGACGTGTGCGAAAGCTTCACCTACTTTGGCAGCTACACGGAGGTGCTCTAGATGACCGATACCGCCGCAACCCGCCCCTACGGAGTGCTGGGCCGCGTGTTGGGCCACAGCTACACCCCAACCATCTACAAGGAGCTCGCTGGGCTCGAGTACGTGCGATTTGAGCGCGAGCCCGAGGACCTCGCGGCCTTTATGACAGGCGACGAGTGGGAGGGCACCAACGTGACCATCCCCTACAAACGTGCCGTCATAGAATACCTGGACGAGCTGAGCCCGCTGGCCGAGCGCATGGGCAACGTTAACACTATCACACGCCTGCCCGATGGCCGCCTGCGCGGTGACAACACCGATTACTTTGGTTTCCAGTGTCTGGTCGAGGAGCTGGGGGTTGAGGTTGCCGGCAAGAAGGCCCTCGTGCTCGGAGCCACCGGTGGTGCCGGCACCACGGCAAGCATGGTGCTCGGCGACCTGGGCGCCACCGTGGTGCCCGTGGGCCGCACAAGCGAGGTCAACTACGGCAACATCGCGCAGCAGTCCGACGCCGCCCTACTCGTCAACTGCACGCCCGCCGGCATGTTCCCCCATTGCCCCGACGCACCTTGCACGCTCGAAGGGCTCGATGCGCTCGAAGGCGTTATCGACATTGTCTACAACCCCGCCCGCACGGGCCTGATGCTCGAGGCCGAGCGCCGCGGGATCCCCTGCATCGGCGGTCTGCTCATGCTTGTTGCCCAGGCAGCACAGGCCGTCGAGCGTTACACCAGCCAAGCCACCCCGCGCGAGCGCATCCTGGACGTAACGGAGCGCTTGTCCCGCCGCGAGCAGAACATCGCGCTAATCGGCATGCCGGGCTCGGGCAAGACCCGCGTGGGCGAGCAGATCGCCCAGCTCACGGGACGCGAGCACATCGACCTCGATCGCGCCCTCGAGGAGCGCCTGGGCATGCCCTGCGCCGACTTTATCGTCGAGCGCGGCGAGGCGGCCTTCCGCGAGCAGGAGACGGCGGCGCTGGCCGACATCTCCAAGCGCAGCGGCCTGGTGCTCTCCACCGGCGGCGGCGTGGTCACGCGCGACGAAAACTATCCGCTGCTGCACCAGAACAGCCAGATCGTGATGCTCAACCGCAAGCTCGACGAACTTGCCCACAAGGGTCGCCCCATCACCGCCCGCGATGGCATCGATAAGCTGGCGGAACAGCGCATGCCGCGCTACCGCGCCTGGGCCGACTACATCATCGACTCACGCGACTGCGCCGCCAATACCGCCCAAGCCCTCCTCGACACCCTCCCACCCGCTCTCTAACCAAAACCACCACAAAGGGGACAGGCACCTTTGTGGTGGTTTCTCGACTGCAAAGGAAGCAACCATGAAAGCACTCGTCATCAACGGCCCCAACCTCAACATGCTCGGCATTCGCGAGCCGGGCATCTATGGCAGTGACAACTACGACCGCCTGGTCCAGATCTGCCAGGAGGCAGGTGCCGCGCAGGGCTTCGACGAGGTCGAGGTCTTCCAGTCCAACCACGAGGGCAGCATCGTCGACAAGATCCAGGAGGCCTACGGCAAGGTCGACGGCATCGTCATCAACCCGGCCGCCTACACACATACGAGCGTGGCGATCCTCGATGCCCTCAAGGCCGTCGCCATCCCGGCTGTGGAGGTCCACATCAGCGCGGTCGAGACCCGCGAGGACTTCCGCCAGGTGAGCTACGCCCGCCTGGCCTGCTTCGCCACCATCACCGGCGAGGGCCTGCAGGGCTACGCCCACGCGCTGGAGCTGCTGAAAGAGCATCTGGAAAAGTAAAATGCCAACCCCAACAAACAGCAGCGGCTTGTTCGCGCTCGGCTTCAGCAGCATACAAGATGAAAAAAGCCCAGACCACCAAGCGGTCCGGGCTTAATAAACGATGGTGCTCCATGGCGGATTCGAACCGTCGACCTTGGGATTAGAAGTCCCCTGCTCTATCCAACTGAGCTAATGGAGCAAATAACCGCACGCCCAAGCACGCGCACGCGTGCCAGGCGCTAGTAATTATAACCTAGTTGAACTGCTCGCGGTACGCCTTGCAGACCTCATCAACCGGGCCGTCCATGCGAAGGTCGCCCTTCTCAATCCAAACGGCGCGCTGGCAGATGCGCTCAACCTGCTCCATGGAGTGCGAAACGAACAGAACCGTCACGTCGCCGCTCTGGATAAAGTGCTGAATACGCGCCTCGCACTTTTGCTGGAAGAACACATCGCCGACGGACAGCGTCTCGTCAACGATCAGAATATCGGGCTCGGTGATCGTCGCGATTGCAAAGGCAATACGCGCCACCATGCCCGAGGAGAAGTTCTTAAGCGGCATGTCGACAAAGTTCTGCAGCTCAGCGAACTCGATAATGCCGTCAAAGTTGGCGTCGATGAACTCCTTGGTGTAGCCGAGCAGGGCACCGTTCAGATAGATGTTCTCGCGGGCGGTCAGCTCGGGGTCAAAGCCGGCACCAAGCTCAATCAGCGGCGCGATGTTACCGTGCACCTTAACGCTGCCCTCACTGGGCTCAAGCACGCCAGCGATGATCTTGAGCATCGTAGACTTGCCGGAACCATTGGTGCCGACCAGACCCACAACTTCGCCGCGATGAATATCGAACGAGATGTGCTTAAGCGCCCGAAACTCCTCAAAGAACAGCTCGTGCTTGGCAAGCTTAATGAAGTACTCCTTGAGGTTGGTCAGCGACTCAGACGCCATGTTAAAGATCATGGTGACGTCGTCGACCTCGACAGCCAGAGGCTGCTCGCTGTAATCAACAACAGATTCAGTCATCACAGCACTCCTTAGATGTAGAGGATGAACTTGCGCTCGGACTTATGGAACACGGTGTAGCCAATAACAAGCGCAAGAACCGCCCAAGCAACGCACATACCAAACGTCATAAGCGAGGGCGTAGTCTGGAACAGGAAGATATCGCGCATAAACTGCAGGTAGTTATACATGGGGTTCGCATAGACCAGAATGCGCACGAGATGCGGCATTTGCGCAACGAAGTCGGTCGTCCAGAAAATAGGCGTGATGTAAGTCCACGCCGTAATGACGACGCTCCACAGATGCATGACATCGCGGAAGAAGACCGTGAGGGCGGAGAGCATCATGCCCAGGCCCATGCAGAAGCACATAAGCAGCAGTAGGCAGACCGGCAGCAGAATCAGGTGCCAAGAAGGCATAACGTGGAACCACAGCATAACGATGGCAACGGCGACCAGCGAGAAGGCAAAGTTGACCAACGAGAAGAGCACCTTCTGCACCGGGAAGACCCAGCGGTGCACTTTAACCTTCTTGAGCAGCGGAGCCGCGCCCACGATCGACGTCAGGGCCTGGTTCGTAGACTCGGACATGACGGCAAAGGTGACGTTACCCACGATCAAGTACAGCGGGTACATCTCGGGCGTCATTGAGCCATTGCGGCCCTGGCCAAAAATCGTCGAGAACACGATGGCCATGACGATCATCATCAGCAGCGGGTTGAGCACCGACCATGCGACGCCCAGAACGCTACGGCGATACTTGATCTTAAAATCCTTGGTAACCAGCTGACGAAGGATAAACGCGTCCTTCTCAAATTCGTTCTTAGCAAACGTCGCAGGCAGACTGCGAGTTTCTTGTTGCTTTGTCTGATCCGACACGGATGCAACTCCTTTACTCGTAATCGTTGACAAACGAACAGTATAGACCCGACGGCCATGCAAACGATTCGCGCAACAAAACTGGAGAACTAACCCACATCTTAGGATGCCAGGCCCAAACGGCTATACTTTCTAGGATTGAATGTATAAGGAGCATTAAGTGAATTCTGAATCCATCGCCGTCATCATCCCTTGCTACAACGAAGCGCTCACGATCGGCAAAGTCATCGACGACTTTCACCGCGAGCTTCCGCAGGCGACGGTCTATGTCTATGACAACAACTCGTCGGACGATACCTCACGCATTGCCACCGAGCACGGCGCCACAGTCCGCTTTGAGCCCCGTCAGGGAAAGGGCAACGTGTGCCGCCAGATGTTTCGCGATATCGACGCCGATTGCTACCTGATGGTCGACGGAGACGACACCTACCCCGCCGAGGCGGCCAAGGCCCTCTGCGAGCCCATCCTTAACGGCACGGCCGACATGACCGTAGGCGATCGCCTTTCCAACGGCACCTACGCCGAGGAGAACAAGCGTGCCTTCCACGGCTTTGGCAATAATCTGGTCCGCGCCATGATCAAGTGGATCTATGGCTACAGCTTCGATGACGTCATGACAGGCTACCGCGCCATGAGCCGCCCGTTCGTTAAAACCTTCCCAGTGCTTTCCGAGGGCTTTCAGATCGAAACCGAGCTCTCGATCCACGCCGTCGACCACCGCTGGCGCATCAAAGATGTGCCCATCGAGTACCGCGACCGTCCCGAGGGTTCCGAGTCCAAACTCAACACCGTGAGCGACGGCATTAAAGTCGTTGCGATGATCGGCACGCTGTTCAAGGACTACCGCCCGCTGAAGTTCTTCAGCCTCGTTGCGCTTCTGTTCGCGGTATTCGGCCTCGCCCTGGGCATGCCCATCGTTGTCGAATATTTCCAGACCGGCCTCGTCCCGCGCTTCCCCACCGCTATGCTCGCCGCCTCGTTTATGTTCC
>DBFAHJ010000064.1:0-4553 GCA_048227095.1 Collinsella aerofaciens
AGTGCTTGTAGAACGTCGTGCGGCGAATCATGGCGCGGTCGCACAGCATGGCAACCGTCAGGTCCTCAAAACGATGCTCCTCGAGAAGCTCGGTAAAGGCATCGAACAGGGCGCGGTAGGTTTTCTTGATGCGAAGGTCCACTGGTATCGCCATCCTCAGGGCAAAGACAACACTCGTCAATCTGTCGCATATCTTACACCTGTACCTCGCGCGCTTTGCCCCGGTGCCAACCCCGCCGAAAACACAACGCTTACCGGAAAGTTCGGCACGACAAAACGTTGCGGGTATACTAGTAGCGTTATACCAACGGCAGCTGGCGCATGCCGCCGCGGCCATTCGAAACGGAGACATCATGCTTCTCGTCATCATCGGCATCGTTGTTGTCATTGTGATTGCCTGCGCCATCGCCGGCATCTACAACAACATGGTCACCAAGCGTAACCGCATCGATAACGCCTGGCAGAACATCGATACGCAGCTGCAGCGTCGCAACGACCTGATCCCCAACCTAGTCGAGACCGTCAAGGGCTACGCCAAGCACGAGCAGGAGACGCTCTCCGCCGTGATCAGCGCGCGTAACACCGCCGTCAAGGCCACCACGCCCGAAGCCAAGATGGAAGCCGACAACGTGCTGACCGGTGCGCTGCGTCAGCTCTTCGCCGTAGCCGAGGCCTATCCCGATCTTAAGGCAAACACCAACTTTACGCAGCTGCAGGCATCGCTCGAGGATACCGAGAACAAGATTAGCTATGCACGCCAGAGCTACAACGATTGCGTGCTCAGCTACAACAACGCCATTCAGACGTTCCCGGCTGTCATCTTTGCCGGCATCTTCCAGTTTAAGGAGCGCCAGGGCTTCGAGGCCGCCGAAGCAGCCCGCCAGGCCCCGACCGTCAAGTTCTAGTAGTTTGACAGCGCATCCTTAATCGGCCAAATGCATAAACCGCCCCGTCGAATGCATACTTCGACGGGGCGGTTTCCTTTTTCGCGAAGGTCCCCCTCTAAGCGTCGTGCATTTTTAGGAGTATTCAACATAACCAAGAGCTTCGGGCGCCACGATAAATGCCAAAGACCGCGAATATCCCTGCAAATCAAACGCTGCCAGCCCATAACCCCGCCCATCATTCGTAGAAAACATCGAGAACTCCCGATTTTTTGCCCGAGATCGGTATGCAGGGACCTTCGACTGCAGAATACTCGCAAAAATGCACGTCGCCACCGCCCCCACATGGCGCGAAGCAAAGCAAAAGCGCAGCCTAAAAGGCCGCGCACCATCTTTATTCAGATTAATCATTGCCCGTTGTGACATCGCCGAACCCGCAGGGCAGAGAACAAGTTCCCTCCCGGCGCACTCCGCAGGACGCAAGAAGCCCTCGCCGCACGAAGTGCGCAGCGAGGGCTTCTTGCATGTCCGAGGACGCGCCGGGAGGGAACTTGTTCTCTGCCCGGATAGGTAAGACAAATTACGCGACGGTGTAAACCCAGTTGTGCTTGTCCTCGACAGCACCAGACTGGATACCAGTCAGGGTCTCGCGAAGCTTCTTCATCACAGGGCCGATCTCGGTGTATCCAGCCGGGAAGGTCACGGTCTCGTCGGCGCCGTAAACCTTGTTGTCGATTTCGCCAACCGGAGAGATGACGGCAGCGGTGCCGCACAGGCCGCACTCCACAAAGGTGCCGGCCTTGACCTCGGCCCACTCGACGGGGCGCTGGTCAACGGTCATGCCCAGGTCCTGAGCAACCTGAACGAGCGAACGACGGGTGATAGAGGGCAGGATGGAGTCGGTGTGCGACTGCGGAACGACGAGCGTGCCATCCTCTTTCACGAACAGGACGTTGGCGCCACCGGTCTCCTCGACATAGGTGCGGGACTCGGAGTCGAGATACAGGTTCTCGGCATAGCCCTCGCGATGGGCCTCCATCGTGGGCTTAAGGGACATGGCGTAGTTCAGGCCGGCCTTGATGTTGCCGGTGCCGTGCGGTGCAGCACGGTCATACTCGGAAACGCGCAGCTTGACGGGCTTGAGGCCGCCCTTAAAGTACGGACCGACCGGGGTCACGAGAATGCGGAACGTGTACTCAGGAGCGGGAGCCACGCCGATCACGTCACCGGAGCCGATCATAAACGGACGCACGTACAGGGTCGCGCCGGAACCGAAGGGCGGAACCCAGGCGGCGTTGGCAGAAACGACCTGCTTGACGGCCTCAACGAACTTGTCCTTGGGAAACGGGGGCATCTCGAGGCGCTGGGCAGAGTTATACATACGCTCAGCGTTCATGTCGGGACGGAAGCAGACGATGCTGCCGTCCTCGGCGGTGTAGGCCTTCAGGCCCTCAAAGACCTCCTGGCAGTAATGGAAGATACCGCCGCACTCGGAGACATGCAGGGTGTGGTCGGTGGTCAGGCCGCCCTCGTCCCACTCGCCATCCTTCCAATGAGCCTCGTAGCTGTAATCGGTCTTCATGTAGCCAAAGCCGAGGCTACCCCAATCGATATCCTTCTTCTCGACAGTCATATGTCGCTCCTTACATACACAGTTGCATACTCGCGAACCCGCACGCAAGGACCGAGGCCGACCGCGTCGCAACGTCGCACGCCCGGAGCGTAGAGCCGGACGGGACACGCGAGCAGCATCAAAGCCGATGGCACGTCGATTCGCATGCACGAGATTGTACTCCCCGCACGCGTCTGATAAAACGCTTTTCTTTAACTAAGTAAAGTATTTTCATTTGACCGAAGCAAAAAGGCCCGCCACCGTAAGCGGTGACGGGCCTCAACTGTACGGTCTGCGCGCTGGCTCGAGCTAGGCGTTCTATTTACCCAGCTTGGCCTTAACCAGACCGACCACGGTCGGGATGATCGACACGGCAACGATGCCGATAATCAGCAGCTCAAAGTGCTCTTGCACAAAGGGAATGCCGCCAAAGAAGTAGCCCAGCAGCGTAAAGACCGTCGACCAGGTAATGCCGCCCAGCACGTTAAAGACGACAAAGTTGCGCCAGTGCATGCCGCCCATGCCAGCGATAAAGGGCACAAAGGTGCGGATAAACGGGAAGAAGCGACCCAGGAAGATGGCCAGGTGACCCCACTTGTCCAAGAAGTCCTCGGACTTTTTGATGCGCTCGGGCGTCATGGCCTTGACCTTGCCCGAAGCGATGATCTTGCGGCCAAAGAAGTGACCGATCATAAAGTTGCACTGATCGCCCAAAATGGCAGCGGCCCATGCGGTGGCCAGAAGCGCCACGATGTTAAAGCCGCCGTTGTGGGCAAAGAAACCCGAGGCGAACAGCAGCGAATCACCGGGAAGGAACGGGAAGAACACCACGCCCGTCTCGATAAAGATGATCAGGAACACGCAGCCGTAGGCCATAAGCGGGCCGGCGGCGATCCAGCTGGCGATCGCGGTGCGCGGGTCCTTAAGCAGCTCGGCAATAAAATTGATGAAACCCATGAAGTAAAACCTCTCAGTTGTGGGCGCGGATACGTCCAAGTTGACCAGTATACGGTTGCAGTGCCCCCTCGTGCGCAACCCCACAAAAGCATGACTCCATTACCAGCAAGTTTGCATAACTGACACTTGTAGCGCAAAGCCGCCAAGATTGTCCTTTTTAATCCCTAGCGAATCGCTATACTTTATTGAATCGCATTGCCATGGCGCTAAGGGAGGGCGGCCGGTGAGCTTTATCAATACCATTCGCGAGGACATCAAGACCGTCCAGGCGCAGGACCCCGCCGCGCAAAACGGTCTGGTCATCTTTCTTTCCTATCCTGGCCTGCACGCCAAGTGGAACCACGTGCCCGAGCACTGGCTGTGGGAGCACGGTCATCGCTCGCTCGCCCGCGTGCTCTCGCAAATCACCCGCCACATCACCGGCGTCGAGATTCACCCTGCCGCGCAGATTGGCAAGCACTTCTTTATCGACCACGCCATGGGCGTCGTCATCGGCGAGACCACCATTGTGGGCGACAACTGTGTGCTCTACCAGGGCGTCACGCTCGGCGGCACCGGCAACGAGACCGGCAAGCGTCACCCCACCCTGGGCAACAATGTCACGGTGGGCACGGGCGCCAAGGTGCTCGGCAACATCTGCATCGGCAACAACGTCAAGATCGGCGGCAACTCGGTCGTCGTTAAGGACGTCCCCGACAACTGCACCGTCGTGGGCGTGCCGGGACGCATCATCAAGCGCAACGGCTGCCGTGTGTTCGAGGAGAGTTTCGACGCCAAGCAGCATCGCGAGTACATGCCCGATGACGCCGCCGAGCAGTCCGCCCTCAACCGTCAGGGCATCACCGAGAATGCCCGCCGCGTCAAGGAACTCGAGCGAGAGGTGGCCGAGCTCAAGGCCCTCGTCGCCAAGCTCGTGGACGAACGCTAGGAACGCAAGCGGCACAAAACGACATCGGCATCAATCAGAACCACCCTTAAAAAGGGTGGTTTGCTCTTAGGGTATAACCCACGGGCCCCGGGCTCGCGTCTAAAGGCGCGGGCCCGGACTTCGTCCAGGCCTAGTGCATCTTGACCCGTGGCGCGCCGGTCGAACCGGCAGC
>DBFAHJ010000065.1:0-9306 GCA_048227095.1 Collinsella aerofaciens
CTTCTTGCGACTATAGATGCCGTAGACTAATCGCAAGAAAGGACTCGGTATGCAAACCACGCACATGGCGACCCCGGTACTGGAGGTCGCGCATCTCGAAAAGGTATATGGAGCGCTGGGCAACGTGACCCGTGCGCTCAACGACGTCAGCTTTACCGTCAACCGCGGCGAATTTGTTGGCATCATGGGCGCTTCGGGTTCGGGCAAGTCGACGTTGCTCAACTGCGTGTCGACCATCGATAGCGCCACGAGCGGCACCATCCGCATCAACGGGCAGGACGTGACGCGCATGAAGCAGGCCAAGCTCTCGCAGTTTCGCCGCGAGGAGCTCGGCTTTATCTTCCAGGACTCCAACCTGCTCGATACGCTCACGGCACGCGAGAACATCGCCCTGCCGCTCACCATTGCCCGCACAAACTCGGTAGAGATCTCGACCCGCGTGCAGGATGTGGCAGCGCGCCTGTCCATCAGTCAGGTGCTCGACAAGTATCCCTACCAGATGTCCGGCGGGCAGCAGCAGCGCGTTGCCGCGGCTCGCGCACTCGTCACCGACCCCACCATGATCATGGCCGACGAGCCCACCGGCGCCCTCGATTCCAAGAGCGCTCGCCTGCTGCTCGAGAGCCTAGAGGCCCTTAACCGCCGCCTGCGAGCCACCGTGCTCATGGTCACGCACGACAGCTTTGCCGCCAGCTACACGAGCCGTGTGCTGTTTATTCGAGACGGCAAGATCTTCACCGAGCTGCGCCGCGGCGACACCGACCGCCGAGAGTTCCTCGACCGCATTATGGAGGTCGTTGCCATGATGGGCGGTGAGGGCTCCGATGCTCTGTAAACTCGCTTGGGGTAACGTCCGCCGCGCCGGCCGCGACTACCTCGTCTACCTTTTGACGCTCACCCTGGGCGTCACGGTCTTCTATGCCTTTAACACCATCTCGATGCAGGTCGACATCGCCGGCATCGATGAAGAGGGCTTGGCGCAGGTAATGGGCAGCATGCTCGGCGACCTGACGTACTTTTTGGCCGGTGTCATGGCCTTTTTGATGGTGTATGCCAATAACTTCATCATGAAACGCCGTAAGAAGGAGTTTGGCCTGTACCAGGTGCTCGGCATGGGGCGCGGGCGCGTCGCCACGATCATGGCGCTCGAGACCGTGATAGTATCGGTTGTGGCCTTTGTCGCCGGCATTGTGCTGGGTGTGGGACTCTCCCAGCTCATGACGTTCTTTACGGCCTCGCTCTTTAAGACACAGATCGCCAATTTCCACTTCTTTTTCTCGGTGCATGCGTTCAACCTGACCCTTGCCTGCATGCTCGTAATGTTTGTGCTCACGCTGCTGCTGAACCTTCGCGCCGTGCGTCGTACCAAACTCATCGAGCTTATGGGTGCCGAGCGTCGCAACGAGAGCATCAAGACACGCAACCCCTGGATCGCGATTGCCATCTTTGCCGTGGGCGTGGTGCTTGTGGGCGTGGCCTATTACCGTCTGCTACGTGATGGGTTCCCGCTAACCGCGACGGACAGCAAGCTGCAAGAGGCCATGAGCCAGTTTGGCATTACAACCGCTATGGTTACCGTGGGTACCTTTGCGCTGTTCTGGGGACTCTCGGGCATGCTTATCAAGCTGCTGCAGAGCCTGCGCAGCGTGTATTGGCGCGGCCTCAACATGTTTACCGTGCGCCAGCTTGCGGCCAAGGTTAATACGGTGTGCTTTTCGATGGGCGTCATCGCGATGCTCCTGTTTTTGGCCATCACCTCGGTGACGTGCGGTATGTCGATTGCCAACGTGATGAACGAAAACCTGGAGCGCTATAACCCTGTTGATGTGTCTCAGACGTATGTCTATTACACGCCCGATACGCTCGACTTCTACAAAGAGTCTTTCAATCCGTCTGAAGCCGATCGAATGGTGCTGGCCGATAGTACGGTCGATTTGTACTCCGCATGGCACGGCGATCCATGGCACGGCGATCGTAAGGGCAAGTCGGCGGACAACAACGACGAGACCGGCAAGAAGGTCAATATCGCCGATGTTGCCGGCGAGCATGTACAGATCGATTCGTATCTGAGTTACCCGGTTGGCGGCTCGAATCCTTCGGTGACCCCAAGTGAGATGTGCAAGACCATGGGCGAAAAGCTTCCCAAGGCGTTCGGGGGTAGCAATGCCGATGCGATGGGTCTGTTTGTGACGCCGGCGAGCCAGTACAACAAACTGCGTCAGATGATGGGCGAGGAGCCGGTGAGCATTGGCCGCGACCAGTACTTGCTTACGTGTGATATGGGCGGCGAGCTGGTCGACCTGTACACCAAGTATATGGCTGGCGGCCATGCCCTTACCTTGGGCGGGCATACACTCAAGCCCGCAACCGATAAGTCGGACGAAGATACGGCGGCCATCGCCAACTCGGCGATGGGCAGTAATCCGGGTACCGTCGTCGTTGCCGACGAGCTGTTGTCCCAACTTAATCTGCAGCCGTATTCCAGTAGCCTGCTCGTTAATTACAAACAGGGGATGGATACGACCGAGGCAGACGAGAGCATTAAATACACTTTGCTCGACAATCTGCTCGTTGACGGCAAGGAGCCGGGGTCATGGGGAATCTTCATCACACGCTCCGAGATGTACACGCAAGCAGCGCAAATGAACAGCATGATTAGCTATCTGGCCATCTACATTGGCTTTGTATTGGTCGTTGCATGCGCGGCGATTCTGTCGATCCAGCAACTCTCCAACGTGGCCGACGGCAGCCGCAGCTATCGTGTGCTGGCACAGATCGGCTGTGAGGACCGCCAGATTCGCCATTCGGTGATGGCGCAGCAAGCGGTATTCTTCCTGTTCCCGCTGGCAGTGGGCCTGGCGCACTCCTTTGTGGCACTTAAGGTGATCATCGAGCTGGTGAGCATATTCGGAAATATGAGCATCGGTGGCACCGTGGGCCTCACCTGTGCGATCTTCCTGGCAGCCTACGGTGGCTACTTCCTGGTGACCTACCTCATGAGCGCCGGCATGGTACAAGCTGCTATCGCCATCCGTTACAGCGAATAAGCGACCTAAAGCAAAACAATCGCAGGTTGAGCATAAGTCAGCGAAAGCGCCCCTAGGCGAGCAAGGTGACGTGAAAGAGGAGGGAAGCGTGCTTTGGGTACGCGACCGACGATTGAACGTCAGGTTGCCGCTTAGGGGCGCTTGTAGCGTCGAACCGTTACGCGGTTTGGTAAAACCGCGTAACTTTATCCTTTCCAGAAGTGGAGGATGAGCGTGGTGCGGTTTTGCTGCTCGGTTTTGACCAGGATGTTGTGGATATGGGTCTTGACGGTGCCCACGGCAAGGAATAGCTCGTCAGCGATCTCTTGGTTCGACTTGCCCAGCACAACCAGACGCAAAACCTCGGCCTCGCGGTTGGAGAGCCTGTGGGCATTGCGATAGAAGGGCATTTGCTCTTCGATGTGCCGATCAAGATCGCTGACGTTCTTTTCCTCGGGCGCCTCCTGCATGCGGATTGAAAGCACGTGGTAGGCGTAGATGATCAGCAGAATCGCAAAGTAGCACGCAAAGACGTTCTCGCTAAAGTTGCGCTCGGACAGATACAGCTGCAGCCAAGAGGGTGCCAGACTCATGGGGATGACAAGGATGTTGTAGAAATCCTCGGCAACGATGCAACCGACCAGAATAGCGCCGATAATCAGGTGCTTTCGCTGGTTGTTAACGCGTGCCTTCAGCTCAACCTCTGTACTCTTATGAGCCGTCCAGAAGATATACAGTCCCACAAAGACAAGGAATACCTGACGCATCGTGTAGTAGATCCACTGACGCATGGGGCCGAAGGGGACTGCGACGATAGTCAGCGACTCGCACAGCAAAAACGTTAGGACAGGGATGGCGAACAACTTCTTAGAATGCTTATCGAGCAAGTCCATGGCAATCAGCCAAATACAAGCCTGTGAAGCAGTCACCACAAGGGTCCGCAATACAGGCATGGTAATTGAGTAATAGTCGCTGGCCGGAAAGCTCTCGTTTTGCAACGTGTATTCAAAAAAGAAGATCTCGGTCATCTCGATGGCGTAGCAAATAAAAACGCCACTGCCATAGATAAAGAAGCGTCGACGGGATGAGGCATAGGCGGCAAGCGAAAGCACTGCCGTCACAATACAGATTACGAGTATCGCTTGGGTATAGAAGAACATGAGTGTGTCCATCTGTCACCGTCCTGTCTTATTTGATCTCTTATGGAGCCCGCTATATCCCCCCGGTATATATGTCTCAGCCGATCCTTCCATTGCGGATTAGACGCCAAGATACAGCATAGCCGTATACCGTTCGCGGCTCCAGATAGTAAACCTTCTGTAAACACTTGACCTGCGGGTTTATATTGGATTAGAGAGGGTGTAACTCCGTGAACGGTCTTTAATCCCGAATAAACTAGGTAAAAATTGCATACGGGTGAATGATGGTCTTGTCAACACGAGGCGTGATGTCCGAGCGTCTCATAGTAATAGTCGGCAAGACCGGCGGAAAGGAAATCGATATGGCACTGCCTAAGGATTTCATCGACACCAACGATTTCACCAAAGAGCAGATCCTGGCTATCGAGGATCTTGGCCTGGCAATGAAGAAGGCCATCAAGGTTGACGGTTATTATCCGCACCTGCTTCGCAACAAGAGCCTTGGCATGATCTTCCAGCAGGTCTCCACCCGCACTCGTCTTTCCTTCGAGACCGCTATGACCGACCTCGGCGGCCATGCTCAGTTCTATGGCCCTGGCACCATCCAGCTCGGCGGTCACGAGTCCCTGGGCGACACCGCTCGCGTTATGGGCTCGCTGCTCGACATCATGATGGCTCGCGTTGACCGTCACAAGGACGTCGTCGGCCTCGCCGAGGGCTCTGCTGTGCCCGTCATCAACGGCATGTCCGAGTTCAACCATCCCACGCAGGAGATGGGCGACCTCATGACCATGCTCGAGAACCTCCCCGAGGGCAAGAAGATCGAGGACTGCACCCTGGCCTTCATCGGCGACGCCACCCAGGTCTGCGTCTCCCTCATGTTCATCGCCTCCAAGGTCGGCATGAAGTTTGTCCAGTTTGGACCTAAGGGCCACCAGATCCCCGACGGCGGCCTGCACGTTGGCACCGTCGAGGAGCGCGCCGAGTTCGGTAAGCAGATGATGGCCATCGCCGAGGAGAACTGCAAGGTCTCCGGCGGCTCGGTTGTCATCTCCGACGACATCGAGTGCATCAAGGGCGCCGACTTCATCTACACCGACGTGTGGTATGGCCTGTACGACGAGGAGGTCTCGGGCGAGAACTACATGGATGTGTTCTATCCCAAGTATCAGGTCACCATGGACATGATGAACTTCGCCGGCCCCAACTCCAAGTTCATGCACTGCCTGCCGGCCACCCGCAACGAGGAAGTCGTCGACGAGGTCATGGACGATCCCGAGCGCTCCCTGTGCTGGGTCGAGGCCGAGAACCGCAAGCACTCCATCCGTGCTCTCCTTGCCGCCCTGGGCAAGCGCACCCCGCTCAACGACGAGGGTGTCGAGTACTCCGCCAAGGCTGAGCTCCACGCCGCTCTCGAGGCTCTCGAGCAGCTCTAAGCCTCAAGGCTTCTAAAAGCACGTTTGCGGGCGGTGGATGCTCGTCTCCTGCCGCCCGCTCACCGAGGCCCAAGCAATTGCCTTAATGCCTTAGGGCCTCGGATCTGTCCAAGACTGAGCGAAGGAGCTCATCATGAGCGACGGAAAGAAAAAGCTTTCCTTCTTTACGGTCATTTCGACCATCATCTGCGTCGTCTTCGTTTGCGAGGCCGCCGCACCTGCTGCCGCCATTGGCAACCAGCAGTTCTTCTGGTGGATCTTCCTGATCCTGACCTTCCTGCTCCCTTACGGCATGGTCGTCGCCGAGCTCGGCACCACCTATGACGGCGAGGGCGGCATTTACGACTGGGTACGCGATGGCCTGGGCGACAAGTGGGGCGCCCGCATCTCGTACTACTACTGGGTCAACTATCCCCTGTGGATCGCCTCGCTGGCAACCATGTTCCCCGACATCCTGGGCATGGTCTTCGGCGTCGAGTTCAACCTGATCGCCAAGATGGTTATCGAACTTGCCTTCGTGTGGATCGTGTATCTCATGGGTCGCTCCAAGGCTGCCGACTCCGAGTTGGTCCTCAACGGTGGCGCCCTGATCAAGGTCGCCGTTGCCGTTATCGTCGGCGCTCTGGGCATCTGGTTTGCCATGGAGAACGGTTTTGCGAACGACATGTCCGCCGCCACCTTCCTGCCCGAGCTCACCAACACTAACGCTCTTGGCTATCTGTCGATCATCATCTTCAACTTCATGGGCTTCGAGGTCATCTGCACCATGACCGACGACATGGCCGATCCCGCTCGCGATATTCCCAAGGCTATCATTGTCGGTGGCGTGGCTATTGCCGTCATCTACCTGTTCGCCGGCTTCGGCATCGGCGCCGCTGTGCCGGCCGACTCCATCGATCCCGACTACGGCATGATCGTCGCAGTCCAGACCATGGTGGGCGACTCCATGCTCTTCAAGGTCATCTGCATCGCCTTCCTGATCACCCTGTTCGCCAACATGGCCGCCTGGTCCTTCGGCGTCAACTCCGTCGCCCGCTACGCCGCCGAGCACGGCAACATGCCCAAGGTCTTCGCCTCGATGATCTCGGATGACGACATGCCCAACGGCGCCAACCTGGTCAACGCCGTCGTCGCCTCCCTGGTGCTGTGCCTGCAGCTCGTTCCCATCGACGCCATCTCCAACGGCGTCTTCTGGATGCTCTTCGGCACCTCCGTCCTCTTCCTGCTGCTCACCTACATCCCGATGTTCCCGGCGTTCCTCAACCTTCGCAAGAACGACCCGAACCGCGAGCGCATCTTCACGTTCCCGTTCAAGGGCGCGATGATGAAGGTCATGCTGGCCATCCCCTGCATCGAGCTGGTCCTGGCCATCGTCGCGACGCTGGTGCCGTTCTCCGCCGCCGAAATCGGCGACAAGGTCCCGATGATCGTCATCTTCATCGTGCTCGTGCTCATCGGCGAGGTCGTCCGCGTCGTCAGCGCCAGGGGCCGCAAGGAAGAGTACAAGGGCCTCACCCCCGAGCTGGCTGCCCAGCGTCTCGCTGAGGAGGCCGCCGAGGCCGAGGAGAACTAGAGCACCCGGTTCTGGGACTCCGATCCTCCTCGCGTACCAACGTGCGCTTCGTCGGGCTTGTCGCTCCCGACTCCGGGCACTCCGGCCTCTTCGGAGGCGTGCCCAAGCGACAGGTTTGCTAACCATTCCCTGGGGTGGGTGTGAGCTATTGCTCCGGTAACCACCGCCCACCCCAATCTCTCTCCCGTATCCTTCGTGCGTTTTGTCTCCGCGCACCGGGTTACGTCGTCGCTTGCCGGTGCGACTCCGTGAAAACCGGCGCCGGGCGCCCCGACCTTTGCCGGGGAACGGGCGCCTACCATCTCTTGGTTTTAGGCTGCGGGTAACCCGCCCGCGGCAAACGATCGTTCGATTTGGAGGAAATCTTATGCGTACGATCACCGAGTCCGAGTCCACCCCCAGGGCCGACGGCTTCTTCATGCCCGCCGAGTTCGCCCCGCAGGACCGCGTGTGGATGGGCTGGCCCCATCGCACCGATACCTGGGCCCATGGCGCCAAGCCGGCCCAGAAGCAGTATGCCGCCATCGCCCGCGCCATCGCCGAGTTCACCCCGGTCACCATGTGCGCCAACCAGGCCGACTACGCCAACTGCAAGGCCGCCTTCGAGAACGACGAGAACGTCACCGTCATCGAGATGACCACCGACGACGCCTGGTTCCGCGACACCGCCGCCACCTACGTCATCGACGGCAAGGGCGATAAGCGCGCCAACCACTGGCACTTCAACGCCTACGGCGGCCTCGTCGACGGCCTCTATTTCCCGTGGGACAAGGACGAGCAGATCGCCCTTAAGATAGCTGAGCTTTCCGGCTGCCGTCGTTATCGTCCCGATGACATGATCCTCGAGGGCGGTTCCATTACCGTCGACGGCGAAGGCACTGTGGTCGTGACCGACCAGTGCCTGCTTTCCCCAGGCCGCACCTGCTCTGCGGTTCTGGAGGAGGAAGAGGATCCCGAGTCCATCTGGCCCAAGTACCGCAAGAAGTTTGAGCCCTGGAGCGAGGAACTTCGCGCCTATATGGACGAGCACCTCAAGGAGTACCTGGGTGTCGAGAAGGTCATCTGGGTCAAGGAGGGCATCGACCCCGAGGAGACCAACGGCCACATCGATGATGTCGCTACGTTCATCGCCCCGGGCGTCATGGCCTGCATCTGGACCGACGATCCCGAGTATCCGTTCTACGAGCAATGCCACGCCGTCTACGAGACCCTCTCCAACGCCGTTGACGCCAAGGGCCGCAAGATGAAGGTCTACAAGCTCTGCATGCCTGTGAACCCGCTGTTCATGGACCAGGCTTCCTGCGACACCATCGACGCCGACGAGAACGCCGAGCCGCGCGTTGCCGACGAGCCGCTGATCGCCTCCTACATGAACTACCTGGTCACCAACCACGGCGTTATCGTCCCGCAGTACGGCGACGAGAACGATCAACTTGCCGTTGACACGCTCCAGAAGATCTACGACGAGGTCTGGGGCGAGGGCGTCTACAAGTGCGTCGGCGTTCAGTCCGAGCAGGTCGTCTTCGGTGGCGGAAATATCCACTGCATTACGCAGCAGGAACCCTCGGCGTAACTGTCTGTCTTCCCGAGGTGCGGCACCTTCCCGTTCATTTGTCGCTTGCGTACCCAAAGTGCGCGGCGCTCCTATTTCACGGGAATCTGCCGCACCTCAGAAACCCAGCCGGTCAAGCGGACCGACGTAGCTTGTTACCGCATTAGTCATTGGTGCCAACCCTGGCAACGATGCAGGTCGAAAAACGTCAGCGACAACCCGCCAGAGCGAGCAAGGTGCCTTGAAGCGAGGCGGCATTGACCTTCTGGTCATGCCGTCGAAGCTGAAAGGCAGATTGCCGTTCTGGCGGGTTTGCAGCGTCGAGCCGTTACGCGGTTTGGTAAAACCGCGTAACTAAATACGTTCCGCGATCTCGTGGATGAGGTAGTCGGTCTTTTCCCAGCCCAGGCACGGGTCGGTGATCGACTTGCCAAAGACACCGCCGTCGACCGGCTGGTTGCCGTCCTCCAGGTAGGACTCGATCATAAAGCCCTTGACCAGCTTGGAGATGGACTCGTTGCGGCGGCAGCTGTCGAGCACCTCCTTGCAAATGCGATACTGCTCCAGCGGACGCTTGCCC
>DBFAHJ010000066.1:0-13705 GCA_048227095.1 Collinsella aerofaciens
AACCGTCGACAGGACAAAGAGCAGGACCTGAACGCCCACCACGGCGGCAAAACCGCCCTTGATGTAGTACGGGTAGCGATGTTCAAAGGCGACCGCATGATCGAGCAGTTCGCGACGGTACGAATCGGAATCGAGCATGACACGCATGGCCGTGCGCAGCGAGTAGCGCTGGCGCGGCAGGTCGTTGGACTCGCAGATCATCATACCCGTCGTGGAAAGCTGTTTATCAAAGAGCAGGTTAAGGTTGAGCAGCAGCGGACGCAGCTGCAGACCGATAAAGAGCGCCACGATCAAGAACACGCCCAGAATGCACAGGTTAAACAGGTAGTTAAACGAGTACATGCCGCCGACCGTCTCGCGCAGCAGATTGATGCCGTAGGTAAAGGGCAGCAGCGGGTGCAGCCACTGGAAGAAGCCGGGCATCATCTCGATGGGATACATGCCCGACGAACCCGGAATCTGCACGATGACGAGAATGACGCCGATTGCCTTGCCGATGTGCTTAAACGTAGTGGACAGCGCATAGATGATATTGACGTAGGTGAACGAGATGGCGATGCCGCCCAGCACGAACAGCAGCGGGTTGATGCACTGCACGCCAATCACCAGATCGCCTACCGTAACGATGGTGGCCTGGAGCGCGCCCAGGATCACCAGGAGCATCCAACGGCCGAAGTAGCCCTGGCGCGCCGTAAAGCTGCCAATGCCCTCGCGATCGACCTCGAGCTTGTAGATGGCGATGAGTACGTAACCGCCCACCCAAAGCGCCAGATTGGTGTAGAAGGGAGCGATGCCCGAGCCAAAGCTCTTGACCGGATAGATCGACTTGGACGCGAGCTCAACCGGAGATGCCATGAAGTCTGCGACGTCATTGACGTCGACGCCCATCAGGTCGGCCAGCTCGCCCATGGACTCGGAGGTCTGTAGCGCCGCGATGTCGTTGGCGGCGGTCGCAAGCTTGTCCTGGACCTTGGCAAGCGAGGCATCGGTCTGGGACAGCGTGGTCTTGGCCTGACCGAGCGTAGCGTTGAGTTGCGAAAGCGTACCGCGCGCACTTGCAATAGTAGGCGTGAGGCCAGACACGATTCCCGTCAGATCACCCGAGACGGCGGCAAATGAATCAAGCGCGCTCGAAGCCTTCGACAGCGCGTTTTGACCCAGGTCCGTCTGGGCCTGGCCAAGGTTGGTCGCACCGGTCTGGATTGCGTTATTGATAGCGTCGCTGGCGCCCGAGACAGCCGCGGCGTCATTCGCCATGGCGCTCGACTGCGCAGACAGACCGTCCTTGATGCTCTGAAGCTTTTCATTCTGCTCGCGGAGCAAATCGATGGTCGATACAATGCGCGCGTCAATTTCCTTGGAACCTGTCGACGTGTCATTAACGAGAATTTCCAAGTGCCCGATAACGGCCTTATTGTGGTCGATTGTCGCTTGGAGAGACTCAAGCGAGTTGTCGATGCGGGTGGTCGTAGATGTGACCGCGCCCGTCAGCTTGCCAATCGCAGCGTTCGCGGAGGCTGACGTCTTGGTGAGCGCAAGGCTGCCTTCCGAGAGTGCCTTGGAGAGCGAGGCGACAGAGTTGCCCGCCGTAGCGCGCGCCTCGCCCAGCAGGTCATTGCCCTGAGCGATCGCCTGCGTTAGAGAGGGCGTCTGACCCTGCAGGCCCGCCAACGCGGCATCAGCCGAGGCAATGGAACCGCTCGTCTTATCGATGGCGGCATTTATGTCGCCAATCGAATCGCGCACCTCACCCAAGGTACCGGATGCCTCTGATACCGAACCAGCCAACGAATTCTGAGTCTGGGTTGCCTTGTCCTTTAAATCGACCCCGGCATCCTTGGCGATGCTGGCAACGGTCTCGCCCACTGTGGAGACAAATTCCGAGTTGATCTGCTCCTCGATGGTGCTTGCACCGGTGTCGGTAACCTTGGGCGCAATAGCACTCTTCTTCTCATTGACGTAGTACGTAAGCTTGGGCTGATGGTAGTTGCCGTCGAGCATCGAGACCAGGTTATCCGAGAAGTTCTTAGGGATTACGATGGCCGCATAGTACTCACCGCTCTCGACGCCCTCCTTGGCGTCGGCCGCCGAATCGACGAAGGTCCAGCCCAGCTGATCGTTCTCCTTGAGCTGATCGACGACCTGGTCGCCCGCGTTGAGCTCGCCCACCAAGTCGTTTTGGGTGCCCCGATCGTTGTTGGCGATGGCAATCTTGATACCCTGGGTGTTTCCGTACGGATCCCAGTTAGCCACGATGTTGTACCAGGCATACAGCGAGGGAATGACGCACACGCCCAAAGTAACCACCAGGGCGACGGGGTTCACGAGCAATCGCTTGATGTCGCGCTTAAAGATCGCAAAGGAGACCTTTGCGTTGGATAGTTTGCTGCCGAGACTCACGCTTGGACCATCCATCCTGTCGTTGAATCGAATCGTACTATCGACAACCATTGTACGGAGGCGCTTTAACGTCTCAAAGCACAATGGTGTTGAGTTTTGCGGGTAGCAATATACTACGAAGATGAGTTAACGTACAGTTGTACAGTATCTTAAATTACAGCAGGTTACAAAACCACAACCCGCACAAATTAGCAATTCAAATAGTCATCGGGGACGTTCTTAAACGACTGGTCAAACAAGAACGCCCCCAACGACTAGTTTGGACCACGGTAACATCGATGTTTTAGCAATGCCAGCGAGCGGGCGCCAGAGCGAACAAATTGGCATGAAAAGAGGACGGCATAGACCTTCTGGTCATGCCGTCCTCTTTGAATGACAAGTTGTCGCTCTGGCGCCCGCGCAGCGTCGACTGGTCCGCCGTTCGTTAGAACGGCGGAACTGAGGGCAGCGTCGAGCCGTTACGCGGTTTGGTAAAACCGCGTAACTACCTAACTACATCAAGTTGCAAACAGCCGCCGCGAAGGCAACGGGGTCCTCGGGGAGGATACCCTCGACCAGCAGGGCCTGATCGTAGAGCAGACCAGAGTACTGCTTGATCTTGTCGGCGTCGCCTGCCTTCTGGGCAGCGACAAGCTTGTCAAAGACCGGGTGCTTGGCGTTGAGCTCGAGCACGCGCTGGCTCTTGGGCATGCCGTCGGGCGCGCCCTCGGGTCCCTTCTGGAGTACCTTCTCCATCTCAAGCGAAAGCGGACCCTCGGTGGTGATGCAAGCGGGGGCATCGGTCAGGCGCGCGGAGACGGCAACTTTCTCGACCTTGTCACCGAGTGCCTCCTTCATAGCGCTAAAGAGGTCCTCGTTCTCCTTGGTGGCGTCCTCGGCCTCCTTCTTCTCATCCTCGGTCGCCAGGTCAAGATCACCGGTCGCGACGTTCTTGAGCTCCAGATGACGATCCTCGACCTCGGGCTCGGCACCGTCGGCCACAGCCTTTTCGGCAGCCTCGCGGGCAGCATCGTCCTCGTAGATCTTGGGCATATCGGCGGCAACGTACTCACGCATAGCCTGGAACGTGAACTCATCCACATCCTGCGTCAGCAGCAGCACGTCATAGCCGCGGTCGAGCACGCCCTTTACCACGGGCATCTTGGCCAAGCGCTCACGCGAGTCACCGGCGGCGTAGTAGATGGCCTTCTGATCCTCGGGCATGCCCTTGGCATACTCGGCCAGGGTAATCATCTTCTGTTCCTTGGCAGACCAGAACAGCAACAGGTCGGCGAGCTCATCGGCCTTCATGCCATAGCTCGAGTAGATGCCGTACTTAAGACCGCGGCCAAAGTTCTCAAAGAACTTCTCGTAGGCCTCGCGGTCGTTGTCACGCATATCCTCAAGGTCGGCGGTAATCTTCTTTTCCACACGCTTGGCGATGGCCTTGAGCTGACGGTTCTGTTGAAGCGTCTCGCGCGAAATGTTGAGCGACACGTCGGCGGAATCCACGACGCCGCGGACAAAGTTGTAGTAGTCGGGCAGCAGGTCGTCGCACTTCTCCATGATCAGGACGTTGGAGCTGTAGAGTGCCAGACCCTTCTCGTAATCCTTGCTGTACAGATCGAACGGCGCGCGACCCGGCACAAACAGCAGCGCATCGTACTCAAGCGTACCCTCGGCATGGAAGCTGATAGTGCGCGCGGGATCGTCAAAGTCGTGGAACGTGGACTTGTAGAACTCGTCGTAGTCCTTCTGCTCGACATCGGAGCTGCGCTTCTTCCAGATCGGTGTCATGGAATTGACGGTCTCGAGCTCCTGGTAGTCCTCGTACTCGGGCTTGTAATCGTCGCCGGCGTCCTCGGGCTTGGGTTTCTGGCGGCTCTTGGACACCATCATCTGAATCGGGTAGCGCACATAGTTGCTGTACTGCTGAATCAGGCTCTTGAGACCCCACTCGGTCAGGAAGCGATCGTAGGTCTCGGCCTCGCCGTCGGCATCGAGCTTCTCGTTCTCGCGCAGCGTCAGGATGACATCGGTACCATGCTCGGCGCGCTCGCCGTCCTCGATGGTGTAGCCCTCAAGACCGTCGGATTCCCACACATGGGCGACATCCTCGCCGTAGGCGCGGCTGACGACCTTCACATGGCTGGCGACCATAAAAGCCGAGTAGAAGCCCACGCCAAACTGACCGATGATGTCGACATCGGAGCCCTGCTGCTCGGCGTTCTCGGTCTTAAACTCCTCGGAGCCGGAATGGGCGATGGTGCCCAGATTGCGCTCCAGCTCCTCGGCGGTCATGCCAATGCCGTTATCCGAGATGGTAATGGTGCGGGCGTCTTTATCAAAGGAGACGCGAATGGCCAGGTCGCCCTGGTCGATCTTGACGCTCGGGTCCTGCAGGCTCTTAAAGTTGAGCTTGTCGACGGCGTCGCTCGCGTTAGAGATAAGCTCGCGCAGGAAGATTTCCTTATTGGTGTAGATGGAGTTGATCATGAGGTCGAGCAGTTTTTTGCTCTCGGTCTTAAATTGACGCATGTGCAGTCCTTTCGCGCTACCCCTGTCCGCAAAAACGGCCCGGTCGCCCGAGCCGCATCGCAGACCTGCTATGTTCAGACTTAGATTTTATAACCCATTAACGCGCATATATACATACGGAATCGAAAAACTGTATGTCCGAGCGCTCCAATGCGTCAATTGCCAAGGAGTGTCCCCAACTGCCGGCAGAAAAGGAACGTCCCTATCTGCCATCTACGCGCTTGGCCATCCAGACATGGGGTTGGCCCTCGTCTTCGTAATCTACCGGGGCAATTTGCGTGTAGCCCGCCTTTGCATAGAGCGGCAGCACGTATTCCTGCGCATGCAGCTTAATAAGCTTAGCGCCGGCATCGCGTGCACACGAAGCACTGGTCTCGACGATCGCACTCGCCAGTCCGCGACGACGCATGCTCGGCAGCACAGCCACGCGCCCCATAATGTAGGTCTCCTCCGCCGCGACGCCTTCGTCCAAGTCGCACGCCGGCGACACCGGAGCCTCTGCGTCAGCCGCGCGCTCAAGCTCTTCGGGAAACACGCGCGAGCAACCGGCAAGCTCGTCGTCTACATAGAGCGTCACATGAATGCAGTTCGGATCCTCGTCGATAGCGTCGAACTCATTCTCGTAGCCCTGCTCGTCCATAAAAACGACGCGGCGCACCAACGCCGCGTCATCAAAGCATCCCGTCTTAAGTTGGATATCCATGGCTGCCCTTTCATTCAATGCGAACGTTAGGGACAGATATTAGCGAAAATGAGCTCCGCGCACACTAAACTTCGCGCGAGCCTTCGCCAAGCAATCGTAATGACCCACGTTATGGGCATCGCTCGCGATGAAGCTGTACAGGTTCTGATCGAACAGGCGCTGTGCCGGCTTTTTCTCGCGACCAAAGCGACCGCCGGCAATAAAGTCCGCCGAAGCCTGCAGCTTGCAGCCCATATCGACCAGGCGCTCCGCCACGCTTACATCCTTTTGAACCGCACGATAGCGCTCAGGATGAGCGATGATCACCTGGTAGCCACGGCACTGCAAATCGTAAATCGTGTTCTCGTACTCTCTAAACGCATACGCATCGGCATGCGTCGAAAGCTCGAGCAGAAACTCGTTGGTCCCATCGAAATGCAAGTGCTCCGCGGCATCGATACCAAGCTCAACGAGCTTTCGATGGTTGACCTCGAAGCCCATCTGGAGCGGAAAACCGTCAGCGTTATCACGCAGCAGCTCAAAGGCATCCCACATCTTGTCGTAATCAAAATAGGGATCACGGCAGTGAGGAGTGCAAACGATTCTGGTTACACCGGCCCGCTTGGCAGCCTCGAGCATCGCCAAGCTCTCATCGAGATCGGCGGCGCCGTCGTCTACACCCGGCAAGATATGGCAATGAATGTCACGCATAGGTCAGCCTTAATCAACTAAACGTTTGCTCGGTTGGTGAAGATGCCCTTTTTGGAAGTCCCCTGATCGTCGGAGCCCTTCTTCACCTTCTTACCGTCCTTGGTGTAGTAGGAGTAGTAGTACTCGCTGGTCTCGGTCTCGCAGTAGTTCATAACGGTACCGATGAGCTTGACCTTCTCGGACTTCTTAAGCTGACCGATGGCGTTGAGCGCCTCCTCGCGCTTGGTGAAATCCTCACGCACGACAAAAAGCGCACCGTCGGTCAGACTTGCGATCTCGGCAGCATCGATGAAGGTGCCGACCGGGGGAGCATCAAAGATGACGTACTGGAACTTGGCGGACAGTGCCTTTACCAGCTTGGCAAAGCGGTGAGAGACGATGATGTCGGCAGGATTGGGAATATGCGGCTCGGCATCGAGGAAGTAGAAGTTCTTCTGACCCGTCTCGACAATCGCCTGGTCAATAGAAACCTGCTCGGAAAGGACTGCATAGAGTCCGCCGCGGGAGCGGACGCCGAGCATATCGGCAAGGGACCTGCGACGCATATCAGCCTCGACCAGCAGGACGCTCTTGCCGCTGGTGGCGATAGCCTGGGCAAGGTTGATGGAAACCGTAGACTTGCCCTCGTTGGGAATCGAGGACGTAACGGTGATGGTGCGAATGGGGTCGTCCACGCTCGCAAAGCGGATGTTGGCCAGAAGGGTCTTGGCGGCATTCTGTACAACGAGCTTATCGGTGTTCTTTGCCTTAGCCATGCCTATTTACCACCTTTCATAGCCGGAATTCGGCCAACAACGGGAATGCCCAGGAGCTCTTCTGCCTCTTCGGCACCGCGGATGCGGGTGTTGAGCATGTCTGCCAAAACGACATAGGCAACTGCGATAAAGATGCCCGCGAGGAACGCGACAGCAACGTACAGCATACGCTTGGGGCCGCTGGGGACTTCGGGAGTCTTAGCCTCGTCGATAACGTTGATGCTCTGGGCGGCGCCGACGTTCTGAGCGACCGTACTCACCGAGCTGGCCATGGCCTTTGCGACCTTAGCCGTCTCCTTGGCATCGGTGCCGGTAACCGAAAGCGTAATGACACGCGTGGTGGTCTCGGAGGAAACAGACACCTTGTAGTCATCCAGGTCAGCAAGGCCCAGCTCATTGGCAGCACCGCTCTTAACGCTATCGCTATCCAGCAGCGTGGCGATATCGTTGGAAAGCATCTGGCTCGCCGAGAGATCGTTGTAGCTCATCTGACCGCTATCGTCGGTTTTGGCGAGAATGTACATGCTCGTCGTCGCGGTGTAGGTGTTGTCCATCGCAACGAGGGACACGATGCCCATGGCGATCGCGCAGACCACCGGAAGGGTGATGACCAGCTTAAGGTGCTTCTTCAGCAGCTGGAACAGTTCGAGAAGGGTCATGCAGCTTGCCTTTCATTTCCCCAGTTCGGATTGACAAAACTGTCCGTATATTATCGCATCTTTTTACCGAGACCAAACTCTATACATAAGAAACAGGCTCTCCTGTAAAAATGTCGGAAGCAATCGTAAAATTGCACAACAACGCCGCACCCGAAAGTCAAATGCGGCGTCTACATCAATACCTATGTTGTATCGCTATGCGAATGGCTCGTCCTGCTGTATGGGAAACGTCACCGTAATGGTGGTTCCCACGCCCAACTCGCTCGACAGATCGAGCGTGGCGTGATGATACAGGGCCGCATGCTTGACAATGGCAAGCCCCAGACCGGTTCCGCCGCGCGCCTTGGACCTACTCTTGTCCACGCGATAGAACCGCTCAAATACCTTGCCCTGTTCTTCAGGCGCGATACCGATTCCCGTGTCGGCGACCGCAAGGAACGGATGGCCTTCGTCGTTGGTGCCGCACTGCAGCGTAACCGTACCGCCGGGTCGATTGTAGCGGATGGCGTTGCTCGCCAGATTATAGATGAGCTCGTCAATCAAGCGCGACACGCCTTCGATGACCACAGGCTTGGTCTCATGACTTATCGTCACATTCGCCTGACGGGCGACCTGTTCAAGACGCTGCTCAACCGCGTAGATGGCACGCGAGAGCTCAATAGGCTCCGTGGACCCAATGGGCACCGCCTCGCCCTCAGTTGCACGCTCGGCCTCGTCCAAGTTAGACAGCGTAAGGATATCGTTGACAAGCGCTGCCAAGCGGCCCGCCTCACGATAGATGCGACCGCCAAAGTTGCGCAGGTCGCCCTCGCCCTCGACCATGCCGTTTGCGATGAGCTCGGCATAGCCCGAAATCGCCGTAAGCGGCGTCTTGAGCTCATGGGTGATATTCGCCGTGAACTCGCGGCGCATACGGTCGTTGTCCGCTAGCACCGCCATTTGGCGCTTGAGTTCCTGGCGCTGCGACTCGATACGCTCAAGCATGGGGACCATCTCGGCATAGGCGTGCTCATAGCTACGGCGTGGGTGGTCCAAATCCACCTCTTGCAACGGCGCGATGATGGCACGGGACTCGCGGCGCGCCATAAAAAACGAGAGTACCGCACCCGCTGCTGCGATAAGCAGCATCGGCGCCACCATCGACAGCAAAATCGCCGCAACGCCAGGCTGGGCCTGCGCCAAGCGGACAACCTGGCCGTTATCAAGGGCGACGGCGCGATACAGCATAATCTCGTCGAGCGTAGAGCTTGCGCGCTCCGCGGAACCCAAACCACTCTCAAAGGCCTCGATGACCTCGGGGCGATCGCCATGGTTGGGCAGTGTGGAAGGCGACGCCTCGTTGTCGTAGGCAACCGATCCATCCTTGTTAATCAGCGTGATGCGCAAGTCCTCGCGATCGAGACTACGCAAGAACGGGATGGGCTCCTGCTGTTCGTCGAGAGCGGCAGCAATGAGCTCGGTTTCCTGCGCCAGATTGGCACTCGTGGCATCCGCCAAGGTGTTTTGCACAAAGAACGCACCCAGCACCGTAAACGCCACGATAACCGCCATGGCGCAGACAAAGATCGTCACAAAAACGCGGTGCGACAGCGTATGTTTTCCCTGGGGGGCGAAGACCACGGGTTACTCCTCCGATGCGGTGGCCGCGGTGTCGTCGCCTTTGGCACCATCGCCGGCAGAAGGCTCGGCCAAGCGGTAGCCCACGCCGCGCACGGTCTCGATGGCGCTGGCATGCTCGCCCAGTTTTTGGCGAAGCGTCTGCACGTGCACGTCAACGGTGCGCGAACCGCCGTCGAAGTCCCAGCCCCACACGCTCTGCAGCAACGACTCGCGGGTAAAAACCACGCCGGGCTTGCGCATGAGGTACTCGAGCAGGTCGAACTCGCGCAGGGTGAGCTTAAGCGGCTCGCCGGCAACGGTCACCTCGCGATGGCTGGGCGAGAGCACGATGTCGCCCACGCTGAGCACATCGCTCGCCTGCTTGACCATGCCGCCGCGACGCAGCAGTGCGCGGCAGCGGCTCGCAAGCTCCATGAGCGAAAACGGCTTAGTCAGGTAATCGTCGGCACCGCCATCGAGCGCCATCACCTTGTCGAGCTCGGTATCCTTGGCGGTAAGCATCATGATGGGCACCGTCGCCGTCAGGCGATCGGCACGCAGTCGACGCATAATCGCCAAGCCATCGGTATCGGGCAGCATGATGTCGAGCAGGACGGCATCGGGTACCCGTCGCGCCACGGCAGCCTTAAACTCACCGTCGCACGAAAAGCCTTCGGCCTCAATCCCCTGCTTGCGCAGCGCATAGACCGTCAAATCCCTGATGTTGTCATCGTCCTCGACGTAATAGATCATGTTGAACCCCTTTGCGGCCGGCATGACCGCATCTTAACCCTAAAGGTACCTTTACTAGATGGTATCAGCCAAAACGCCCCGTCAAATAATCCGCCGTGCGCGGATCGGTCGGATTCTTGAAGAGTTGCGCGGTGGGCGCGTGCTCCACCAGCTCACCCAGCAAAAAGAATGCGACCGAATCGGAGATACGCGCCGCCTGCTGCATATTGTGCGTAACGACCACGAGCGTGCAGGTCTCTTTGAGCTCACAGGCCAGCTGCTCCACCACCAGCGTCGACACAGGGTCGAGTGCCGAGGTCGGCTCGTCCATCAGCAGAATGTCGGGCTGCACGGCAAGTGCGCGGGCGATGCACAGACGCTGCTGCTGGCCGCCCGAAAGACCCAGACCCGACTCTTTGAGCTTGTCCTTGACCTCATCCCATAGCGCAGCGCGACGAAGGGAGTCCTCGACCAGCTCATCCAGCGCAGCGCGATCGCGCACACCCATACCGCGCGGACCATACGCGACGTTGTCGTAGATGCTCATGGGAACCGGGGTGGGGCGCTGGAACCCCATGCCCACGCGCTGGCGCAAGCGGCAGATGTCGTCGTCGCCCCGGAGATCTTGACCATCGAGCGCAATCTTGCCCTCGATGCGGCACTCCTTGCTGCCGTCGTTCATGCGGTTAAAGCAGCGCAGCAACGTGGACTTTCCGCAGCCCGAAGGCCCGATGAACGAGGTGATCTGCTTGTCGCGGATCTTGATATTCACGTCCTTGAGCGCATGGTGGTCGCCATAGAACAGGTCGAGGCCCTCGACATCGATACGCGTCGGCGAGGCGGCAAGATCCTCTGCCGTGGGGCGAGTCGCATCCCCAACCTCGCGCTCGCGCGCGGCCTCGACCTGCGCTTTCATGAGTTCTTCAAGCTCCGTGGGCTCCACAGCCGCAGCAGCCGTCATACCGCATACCTCCACATCGATATCAATTCAGCAGTATCGATAGTAGGAATCGCGGCTCATATGCACGTGAGCGCATTGTCAAGTGTTTGTAAGGGCGCCTACGCTACGTGGCGGGCAACTCGATAGTAAAAACAGTATGCTCGGCCGTCGATTCGCATGCGATGGTACCGCCGTGCGCGCATACGATCTCCTTGGCGATGGCAAGCCCCAGTCCAGCGCCGCCGCAATTGGTCGCACGCGCCGCATCCAGGCGATAGAACTTCTCAAAGATCACCTTGAGCTTTGCCTCAGGGATGGGATCGCCCTGATTGATAAAGCGCACGCGCACGCCACCGTCGTCCCGGCGTCTGGCCTCGATCGTGATGGTCGAGCCCTCATAGCTATAGGCAATAGCGTTTTTCATGATGTTGTTGAACACGCGAGCCATCTTGTCGCCATCCACGAGCACCGTCAGGTCCTCGCGAATATCAACTTGGGCTTCCTTATGCTGCTCGTTGAGGATGGGATAGAACTCGTCAGCCACCTGAGCCAGCAGCAACCCCAGATCAACATAGCCACGCGTGAGCACGATATCGTGGAAGTCAAAGCGCGTGATATCGAAGAACTCTTCGATGAGCGCATCGAGCCGGTGCGCCTTGTCGAGAGCCACGCCCGTAAAGTGCGCACGTTGCTCAACCGGCAGCTCAGGAGCCTCTTGCAACAGCGAAAGATAGCCCACCACACTGGCAAGCGGGGTGCGTAGGTCATGTGCCAAGTACGTGACCAGATCGTCCTTGCGATGCGACTCGTCACGCAGAGCTTGCTGCACCTTGCGCTCACGGTCACGCACGCGGTTAAGGGCGCCCTCGACCTCCAAGAAGTCACCGTCAATGTTGTCCCAGGTGTCGGGGTGATCGATCAGACGATCTTGAATACGAGCGGCCAGCACACAATCGGCATGCTGCTCGCCCTGTTCGTAGCCCTGATAGTACAGGGCGCGGCCACACAAGAACAGCACGCACGCGGCAAGCGCCAGCACAAAGCCAAGCATGTTGAATACAAAGCCGGCATCGAACAGCACCGGCCCTTCGATGCCGCCGAGCGCCATGGCGCCAATCGCCAACGTCATGGCCCACGCGGCGCCGCCAATCACCATGCAGCGGCGCACGATCTCAAATCGATCGATCAGCAAAAAGCCGACAAGCAGCACCGCCAAGATTCCGACGATGTTGTCGATGCCAATCAGCAGCAGGCTCAGCAAAAAGAGCAGCACCGTTGCAAGCGCGCGGTTGTCGACGACCGACCTCACGTATTCAAAGAGCCGATCGGGCACCTCGAACGCTTGCCTATCGTCTTTTGTCATATCAAGATCCTCACAAGCGAAAAGCGTTATTCGATGATGTAGCCGACGCCCCAGACGTTTTTGATAAAGCGTGGCTTTTGTGCGTCGTCGCCGATCTTTTCGCGCAAGTGGCGAATATGCACCATCACCGTATTGTTGGAGCCGGGCATAAAGTCCTCGTTCCACACCGCGCGGAACAGGTCCTCCACGGCCACCACGCTGCCGCGATGCTCGACCAGATACAGCAAGATTGAATACTCGGTGGGCGTGAGGCGAACCGGTGAACCGTCCACTGTCACGGAACGAGCATCGCGGTTGATCTCCAAGCCGTCGAGCTGAATGGTCGGCGACTCGGCCGCCTGTGCACGGCTACCGTAGCTGGTGTAGCGGCGAAGCTGAGCGTGCACGCGCGCGATGAGCTCCAGCGGACGGAACGGCTTAACCACGTAATCGTCCGCGCCAAGCGAAAGGCCCCCGATCTTGTCTTGCTGGGCATCGCGCGCCGTCAGCATGATCACGGGATAGGTATGGCTGGAACGGATCGTACGCAGCAGCTCAAACCCATCGATATCGGGCAGCATGACATCAAGCAGCGCCAGATCGAACTCCTGCTCCAAAATCGCCTTGGCAGCATCGGCCCCGCTATAGGCAATCTGGACATCAAAGCCCTCTTTTGTAAGGTAGATGCCAACCAAGTCGGCGATGGCCTTCTCGTCATCAACTACCAAAATGCGCTCGTTCATGCGTGCTCCTCTCGCGCTCCATTATGCCTGAGGCGACGCACGCCACACACAACAAGCGTGGGTGATTAAGTCGGCCTTAAGCACCCTTGTGCCCGTTCGGGTGCGGATGTGGGCCACGCACGCACGCGATGATCGCCGACGCCGGCAAACGATATACTCTTGTTCCAGAAGAGACCATCCCGTCGAAAGCGAAATCCGTGAAGTCCCTCACCTCTTTTGCAAAGCGCTCAGCCCGGCTTGCCGCCGGCTTTGTCTGCGCTATCGCCCTTGCCGCTGGCGTGCCCACCGTCGCCGGCGCCCAAGTGCTCACGACCGACAATGTTTGCGGCAAAACCGCCGATGCGCGCGGCATCACGGCCGAAAACCTGCCCGATATCGATGCGACCAATGCCCTCGTCATGGGCAAAGACGGCACCGTCTACTATGGGCGCGGCGCCGATGAGCAGGTCAAGATTGCCTCGATCACCAAGGTCATGACCGCAATCCTAACCGTCGAGAATTGCAAGATGGACGAGAAGGTCACGGTGAGCAACGCCGCAGCCACCGTGGGTAATTCGACCGCCGGCTTGCTCGAAGGCGACGAGCTTACCGTGGAGCAGGCACTGCGCGGCCTGATGATTCCCTC
>DBFAHJ010000067.1:0-4955 GCA_048227095.1 Collinsella aerofaciens
CGGCGCGAGGCAACCGGCGTATCGGCACCTCGGTTCTGCTCGATCCAAGCCTGGATGATTGCGATTTCCTCGGCAATCTTGCGGTTGGACATCTCGTTGTGCTGAGTGCGCTGCGGAGCCTTTTTGCCGTCCTTGCCCTCGACCTTTACGATCTGTGTCTGCTGCTCCTTGATCTTGGAGAGCGCCATAGGCGTGGGGACAACCTTGAGCAGCTGCCTGCCTAAAACGCGGGCAAGGGCAAACGCCGAGACCTCGCCGTGGGCGGCCGACTCGGGCTGCTGGGCAGCAGTATCTACTGCGGCAGACTCCGGCTTCTTCTGAGACTTGCGCTTAGAATCGCCTTGGGAATTGCGCTCGCGCTTCGGCATAGACGCCTGCTTCTGCGGACGATCGGACTTGCTCTCCTTCGCTGACTGGCGCTTAGGCTGCCCCGAAGAAACCTCGGCCTTCGCATCCTCGTTCTGCGGCGTGGTCTTCTCGGTTGCAGTCTCGGCATGGGAACTGCGGCCCCCACGATGGCGACGGCGGCGAGGCTTGCTCGACGCGCCCTGCTCCGCCTGCTCATCAGTAGGCTGCTGGCCCTTGGCCTCGGCATCAACCTCAAGCTGCGGCTCAACAGGCTTCTGCTCGCGAGCCGCCGGCTCAACGGTCTTCTCGTCCTGGGTGGTCGAAACCGACTCGCCCTTCTCCTGACGCTTTACGGGATATGCACGTCCCGCAAAACCGCGACCAGGACGACACGAACCCGGAGCCTTCTTGGCAGACTCCTCAACATCGTCTGCAACCTCAGAAGACTCTTCAACCTCACGCGCGGCATCCTGCTGTGCAGTCTTAAAGTGAGCACCGCGACGACGCTTGGGCTCTTGGGCCTCCACGGGCTTTTGCTCCCTCGCGGGCTTCTGCGACTCGGCAGCAACCTCGGTCTCAACAGCCTCAGCATCCGTCTCACCCTTTTGAGCAACGGCGCGACGGAAGCGCTCCTGCTGGGCGCGGCGCTGCGCATCGCGCTTGCCACTCCCGCCAAAACCGCCGCGGCCGGCCTTGGCCGTAAAGGCGCGAACGACGCTCTCGTCAAGCAGGTCGTCGGTATCGACATGCTCGCGCGGAGCCGTTTCCACCGAAGCGGGCGCCTCGACAACGTCCTCGACGGCCTCTTCGGCAACCTCGACGGGCCGCTCCTGGGCATCGTTAATCTCGGCATTGATGGTATAGAACGCCGGGCGCCCGTTAATGCCGCTACCCTCGATCTTGGTCACGATCTTTGCCGCGATAAGCTCATCGCGCATCGCCTTGGTGTCGCACTCCTTATCGACGGAGCGGAAAATCTGCGCCAGCGCACTCGACTTAATCTTGAGCGCCTTGCGGCAAAGCAGGTCGTAGGCAACCAGCTTGGCACGCTCAGCAGAAAGCGACGTCTGGCTGCTCAGGCGCTCAGCCAGAGCATCGACATTTTGTTGGTTATCGGAATATACCGTCTTGGCCACGGGGCCCCTTTCATATGCACACATATACGTGTATATGGTACAACGCGCGCCCTTATCCACGCAAAACATCTGCGAGAACACTCGAGCGTCACCCGCTTTTGCATGAAAAAAGACCGAGCCCGCGAAGTCGCGGACCCGGTCTTTCCGAGTCAAATGGATGGGAGATTCAACCCGTCCGACCGACTAGGCCTTGGCGGCCTCGGCGTCAGCGGGAGCCTCGGCGGCAGCGGCGCGACCGTACTCGGCCTTGCCCATCTCGGACCACTCGGGCTCCTCATCAGGCATGGAGCCAGCCTCCTTGCCGAAGAACTCCTTGAGGCAGTTGACGGCGACGATGAGGCCCAGGACCATCAGCAGGACGGCAAAGACGAGCTGCAGGCCCTTGGTAGCGGCGACGGAGACGGCGGCCGTGGTGGCGGTAGCCGGGATGGTGCCGAAGAAGCCGTAAGCCTGGACGGCGGCCATGCAGCCCATGGCGCTCTGGACCAGCGAGGTGAAGGTGCAGCAGAGCAGGAAGGCGACGGGCACGTAGAGCATCCAACCCTTGCGGCCGGTGCACTTGCAGAACACGGCGAGGGTGATCATGGTCATGCCGCCGAGCAGCTGGTTGGAAGCACCAAAGAGCGGCCAGATGTTGGCATAGCCACCAAAAGCGAGGGCGAGACCGGGAAGCAGGGTGACGACCGTGGCGAACCAGGGGTTGCCGAGGACCTTCATGTAGCCGGCCTTGGACTCGATGGCCAGGGCGTCGTTGGTCTGGGCAAAGAACTCGGAGAACGAGGTGCGGGCGATGCGGGCGACGGCGTCGAGCGAGGTCAGGGCCAGAGCGGAGACGTTCATGGTCATGAAGACGGTAGCGAGCGTGCCGTCAACACCGAAGGCCTGCATACCGCGGGAGATGCCAGCGGCGAAGATCTGGAACGGGGTGGAAGCGACACCGGCGTTGAGGGCGCCGGTACCGGCGGTGTTCATATCGGAGAACATGATGCCGGCAACGATGATGGCAAGGATGCCGACGAAGGACTCGACGATCATTGCGCCGTAACCGACCTTGACGGCGTCCTGCTCCTTCTCGACCTGCTTGGAAGAGGTGCCGGAAGAAACGAGGCTGTGGAAACCGGAGAGAGCACCGCAAGCGACGGAGACGAACAGGACCGGGAACATCATGCCGGAGGCAGTGGAGAAGCCGGTGAAGACCGGAGCGGTGATAGTGGCCTGACCGTTGACGCCCAGGACGACGATGCCGAGGACAGCGCAGACGATCATGACGATCATCATGATGGAAGTGAGGTAGTCACGCGGGGTCTTGAGCATCTGGATGGGCATAGCGCCAGCGAAGACCAGGTAGACCATGACGACGGCGAACCACTGGAACTTATCCAGGTAGACCGGAAACTGCATACCGACGGCGAACATGAGAACCATGAGGACCACGCCGGTGACGAACTCGGCAGCGCCGGTGAGGTTGAACTTCTTCTGGGCCCAACCAAAGGCGATAGCGACGAAGGTGAACAGGATGGAGATGGTACCAGCGCAGCCGGCGGCATAGGACTTGGTGAAGTCGATGGCACCGGTAGCAGCACCAGAAGCGTCAACGGCCGGGGTGAACATGAACGTCTTGCAGACCATGTCGGTAAAGGCGGCGATGACGATGATGCAGAACAGCCAGCAGAACAGCAGGAACAGGCGACGGCCGGTCTTGCCGATATACTTCTCGATGAGCTGAGCGAGTGACTTGCCGTTGTTCTTCATCGAAGCGTACAGGGCACCAAAGTCGTGGACGGCGCCAAAGAAGATGCCGCCGACGAGGACCCAGAGCACGACGGGCAGCCAGCCAAAGGCCATGGCGACGATCGTACCCGTGACAGGGCCAGCACCGCAGATCGAGCTGAACTGGTGCGAAAACGCAGTGAAGGCGGAGACGGGCGAGAAGCTGTTGCCGTCCTTCATGCGCTTGGCCGGCGTGAGGGCCTCTTTGTCAACGCCCCACTTGTTGGCCAGCCAGCGGCCGTAGCCCAGATAGCCGCAGGCGAGCACCGCCGCGGCCACAACCATGAGCAAAACTCCGTTCATTACATTTCCTCCTCTAAAAAGAACTTCCTAGACATAAAAAATGAGGGCCGTCGGTTGCGCTCGACGGCCCTCATCTTCATCAGCCGCCCGTTATCGTACGGGCTAGCTGTATGTGCTAACCCGCATCAGATAATTACTACGCTGATAATGTTTAGCTGATGCGTGAACATGTCTAAGAAATCCTCTTCAATCATGATGCGAACGATCCGTGCGTGTTCACATCCCCCAGTGGTTGAAAAGGAGTATGAAACTTTAGTTACCTAAAGTCAACGCAAATTTGTAATGAATTTTCAACTTTTTTGGATTTCTCGGTATAAAACGCCACTGACCTCGGACTTTACCCAGCGACAGTTTTTGCATGAGAGATGCCCCTGAGAGCCGCGGGAGCCGGGCGGCGCATATGAACTTTCCCGCTCTACAGTCCTGCGCAAGACGGAAAGCACATTAAGTGCTTTCCTTTGCGTGCGGAACTCGCGACAAACTTAACCCCCGCCCTCAGCCCCGGAAGCCCTCCCTGCCGTCACATTATTCAACCAGTTTTGCGGGCGTGCGCCGCTGCGCGGCTAGCCCGCGTGCTCCTCGGCGGGGTTGGTCTGATTGTTTTTGTTGAAGCTCTGCCTTTGGCTCAAATGGAAACGGGGGACGCATTTGCATCCCCCGTTTTTGTTGTGGTTACTCTAGATCAATAAATTTGGTGCTTATGATCTTGCCGTCTTTTACTAGCATTCTGGCCATGGTGGGGCCTCGGGTGCCTCTGGGGTAGCTAGCGCTGCCCGGGTTGAGGACTAAACAACGGCCCACTTGGGCTTCTTTGGTTACGTGGGTGTGACCATTGATGGCTACGTCTACGGATCCCACCGGAAGGTCTTCGCGGTAGTGGGCTACGGCGAATTTGAGGCCTTCGTAGGTAAAGAGCGCAAGACGGTCTACATCGGGACCGTAGTCGCGGTAGTAATCGTTGTTGCCCAGTACGGCCCGCACGGGGGCGATGGTGCATAGGTGCTCGTAGTCCATCTCTGACGTGAGATCGCCGGCGTGAATGATCAGGTCTGCGCCCTCAAGCTCATCCAAGAGCGCAGGCGATAAATAGCCGTGGGTGTCCGAGATGATGTCGATGCGCTTGGCGCTTGCGCTGTTCATGGGATCCCTTCCGCAAAAAACGATTCGGCAGATACATACAAAAAAGCCCCACGGCTCCGCAGACGATGGGTCTACAGGGCTGCGGGGCCAGTGTGCTAGAGACTCAGGGCCTTCTTGAGCGGCACGACGCGGCGGCGCGAAACCGGCACGCGTTCGTCGACGCCCGTAATGCCCAGCTGGATGGCGCCCGAGGGCACCGTCTCCACATCCGTGACGCACGCCAAGTTGACGATATAGCGGCGGTGAACACGGAAGAAG
>DBFAHJ010000068.1:0-3117 GCA_048227095.1 Collinsella aerofaciens
GCAGCCCGTCAGGCGCAGCGCCGCCAGCGTCTGCGGACGGCGGACCACGTCCTCGACGGAGCCGATCTCCTCAACATGCCCGTCGTGCATCACGCAGATGCGCTGGCACAGGCGGCACGCTTCGTCGATGTCGTGGCTCACGTAGAGCACGGTGCGGTTGCATACATCGAACAGGTCGAGCATGTTTTGCTCAAGCGCGCTCTTGAGATACGCATCGAGCGCGCTCATGGGCTCGTCGAACATAAAAATGCCCGGATGCGCCGCCACCATACGGGCAAGCGCCACGCGTTGCTGCTGCCCGCCCGAGAGTCGCGCGGGGTAGCGATCGACAAAATCGGCCAGACCGAAAATGCCCAAATAGCGCTCGGCGAGCTTTTTGCGCGCGGCGGCGTCGCCAGCATCCTTTACACCGGCGCATACGTTATCGGCCACCGTCATGTTGGGAAACAGCTGATAGTTTTGAAACAACAGGGCGCATTTTCGCTCCTGGGGTGACAGGTTGATGCCAGCCGCCGAGTCAAAAAAGGTCACGCCGTTGACGACGATCTTGCCCTCGTCGGGCGTCTCCACGCCGGCAATGCAGCGCAGCGTGCAGCTCTTGCCGCAGCCCGAGGCACCAAGCAGCGCCACACGCTCCTCGCCGGCCTCAAGCTGCATATCGAGCATAAACCCCGGATAGCGCTTTTTTATGTCCAGAACGAGTGACATGGCCTATCGACCTCCCTGCATAGCGGGCTCATCGCGCATGAGCTCGGCCAGTGCCTCGCGATCGATACGCAAGGCATCACCGCCCGCCGGGTCGAGTGAATCGCCCTGTCCGGCGAGATCTTTGGCCTGCTTACGTTCCGCACGGGAAAGGCCACGCTCGCGGTATTTTTGCGAATGCGCCGTGTACATGTTGATGAACAGGATGACTAGGAAGCTGAACGCTATTACGACCACGACCCAAAAGAGGGCCACCGACGTATTGCCGCCCATCCATTCAAAGTAAATCGCAATGGGAATGGTCTGCGTAATACCGGCATAGTTGCCCGCAAAGAACAGGGTGCAGCCAAACTCGCCCATGGCGCGGGCAAAGGCGAGCACCGTGCCGGCGGCAATCGAGGGCCAGCCGAGCGGCATCATGAGTTTGGTGAAGATGCGTCGCTCGGACCAGCCCAGCGTGCGCGCCGCATCGAGCATTTGCGTGTCGAGGCTCTCAAAGGCGCCGAGCGCCGTACGGTAGACCAGGGGAAACGATACCACCACGGCAGAGATCACCGCCGCCGGCCACGTAAAGACAATCGAGACGCCGTGCGCGATAAGCCACTGGCCCACCCCGGTCGAGCGGCCAAACAGCATAAGGAGCAGAAAGCCGCAGACCGTGGGCGGCAACACCATGGGGATGGTAAAGACCGAGTCGAGCAGGCCCTTGATGCGACTCGAGGTGCCCATGGTCTTCCACGCGGCAAACAGGCCCAGCGCAAAGGAGATCAGCAGGGCAAGGCCGCTCGTTTTAATGGACACCCAAAACGGTCGGTAGTCGATGCCGCCCAATAAGGAGGCCAGAGAGGTCAAGGGCCCCTGCTCATCCCGCAACACGACAGACGATGCTTCTACCATTTGAGCGCTATCAAGCCAACGCGCGCCGCCTTTGGCATCACCCGAGGCTGATGCAATCACCACATAGCGGCCCCCATCCGCACCGCGCTCGTCAAAGCCATAGGTATACCCGCCGGCATCAAACGTTGTTTCCGCCGTGACATACCAAGGAAGATCCACGTCCCCTAGCTGCGCACCTCCCATACAGTTTGCGCTGTCGAGCTCACAGACGAGGGCCTTGAGACCCGATACGCACTCGTTGTTCTGCGGATCCAATCCATACCTCTCGATCGCCTTGGGCGATATCCACACCACAACGCGATCGGCAGCAGGCGCCACTACAAGGTCCACGTCCTCGTCAACGGGAAACCGGTAGCCCTCAGGCTGGCCCTCCATGGCACGAGCGGTCCCCTTGGCCAACCGCTCAAAACCCTCGATCCCATAGGAAAGCCCATGAGCAGTCGCAGCAACCTGGGCCCCGTCCTCAGCGTCCCCAGCAAACGCAAATCCCGGCACCCAGCAAAGCGCGAAGGTCAAAGCACAGGCGACAAGGATGCGGAATCTATTAAGCACGAAAAGCTCCAAGCGAATATAAGGACGGAGTGAGACACAAAACGATGGAATTATCGCGCCAAGCCGCACTACGCGGAAAGCTCAAAGCCGTACTTAGCCCAAATCTTCTGAGCCTTCTTGTTGGTCAGACAGAAGTCGATGAACGCCTTGGCTTCGTCGGCATGCTCGGAGCTCTCGGCGACAGCGCCCGGATACACGATGGGCTTGTGCGAGTCCTCGGGACACACGAAGGCCTCCTCGATGCCGTCGTAGCGGAAGATATCGGAGCTGTAGACAAATCCAGCCACGCAGTCGCCTGTGGACACATAGGCGGCGGCGGTACCAACTTTATCGGCCAGTGCGACCTTGTCGGCAATCTCGGGAGCATACTCACCGTCGTCGCCCTCGGTGCCGGTGTAGAGGCCCACGGAGGCCAGAGCCTGGTTGGCGTACTTTCCGGCGGGAACGGTCTTGGCGTCGCCGATGGCGATCTTGCCGTCCAGATTCGCGACGCCGGCGATGGCCTCGACCTTGGTATCGGAGCCCTCGGCGCGAATGATCACAAGGTCGTTGACGAACATGTCCTCACGCGTGTCGGCGTCGACGAGCTCGGCGGCCTCGGCGTCGTCCATGGTGCCCTTGGAAGCCGTGATGAGCACGTCGACGGCGGCACCGGCGCGCATCTGCTCGACAAGGTCGCCAGACGCCTTAAACTGCGTGTCGGCAAAGGTGGTGCCGGTCTGCTCGGTGTAGAGCTCCTGAACCTCGGGCAGGGCCTTCTCGAGCGAGTTGGCGGCAAAGACCTGCAGCTCGACAGCTTTCTTGGAAGATGCCTTAGCAGAACCGGCATCGGATCCGGCCGGCTCGGACGTCTTGCTGCCCGAACAGCCGGCAAGACCAAGGCCGGCAGCGGCGACAGCAGAAAGCGAAACGAATCCGCGGCGAGAAACCATATCGAACATGTTCAACCCTTTCGAACGCTAT
>DBFAHJ010000069.1:0-2831 GCA_048227095.1 Collinsella aerofaciens
TCGCGCAGCGAGTACCGCGACAGCTCGCGCACGGGAAGCTTCTTGCGTATCCTGCCCGCCGGCTCGCCCAGACAATGCATGGCAAGGCGCGCAAAGAGCCGATACGATGGCTCTAGAATCCCCGCACGATTCATGGACATCTAGGCCGCAAGATCGCTGTCTCGGCCCGCACAGGCCAAATGCAGCGCCACGACCCAGGCTTCTGAGCCACCGACCTGCGTCTTGCTAATATCGAGCAGCTCCGCCTCTTCGCGAACCGATACCAGCGACGTATTGCGCAGATACGCCACGCGCTCCAGCAGCAAAGCGTTTTCGCGCATGTACGTAATCGATTCGTCGGCGAGCTTGAGCACCTGGACCGCACGGAACTTTGCGTTGACTGGCCGCCCCTCCGCCAGCGATTGCCAGCCCTCCAGCAATAGCCCAAACAGCTGAATTTGATTGTCGCGAACACGCACCGCAAAGCGGTCGAGCTCGCCAAACGCCACATCGTCGGTCACGGGCAAGCCCGCGAGCAGGCGCCGCGCCGCCAGCACCATACGCAGCCAAATGGATGGCGCCTTAAGCCCGCGGATATCGAGCGCCTCGAGTATCTGCGCCATCTTGTCATCGCGCTCGTCGGGTTTAGCAAACGAGCCGTCGAACAGCTCCACCAGCATATGGTCGGCCTGTATGAGAATCCCCGCGATGTCGAGCTCGCAATCATAGGCTTTGCGCGCCTTGAGCTTCGCGAGAACATTGCCGTCTTTCGCTCGCTCGGTTAGGTGGCGCTTGACCTCGATATGCGCGGACAGCATGTCGAGCACCTCGCAGGATGTCTGTTCTTGCACAACAGGGTTGGCGGGAAGCCCCAGGTCATTGTCGCCGTAAAAGGCGATAGTGAGCGCCTGTGCTATTTTCCAGGTAGCGGGGTCGAGCTCGCGCGCCGCCTGATCGCCCGCACGTTCGATAACGGACGCCATATACCTTGCGAGCTTTGTATTGCACACGCTGACAGCCGCCAGATACACGCCGAGCGCCTCGGCGGGTGCCGGCTCTTTCTCCTGCTTTTCCGCATTGACCATCGCCGTCGCCGCGCGGCAAATGTCCCCTCCGTGCCCGGTCAGGGCAAGATCGGCCCCATACTGCCCGGCAAGTTCCAACACCACATGGCGGTCCAAGAACGCATCGGCCAGGTCCATAGCCAAATCGCATCGGCCCGCCTTAATCAAAATGCGAGCAGCCCGCGATACAAGTTCGGGACGGATCTCGGCAACGAGCTTTCGCAGCCTCAGGCGCGCGTTGTCCTTAGCGCCCAAACACCTAAAGGTGCGATCAGACGGATCCACGCCAAAAAACGGATAATCGCGCACAAAGATGGACTGGTCGATCATCGAAAGCCTTACACCGCACGCCTCTAGCTCCGCAATGCGACCCTCGCCCATCAGCACCATCAAGCAGGCAACGGTAAACAAAAGGTTGTTCTCGAGCGATGCGAGATCTGCCAGCGCCGCACCGTACACGTTGACGATTTCGTTCTCGAGCAACCCGGCAACATCGCCCTGTCCATACATTCCCGTCTGCAGGGCAGATACCAGCTCTGGCACACCCTGCGTGAGCCGATAAAAATCGAGCGATGTACTGATCGAAAACGCCGTAGCCCATGACGAATACTCATAGGCGTGCACCTTGAGCATCTGCGCATTGACTTTTACAGAATCGCCCAACCCGTGGATAAGCAATCGGTTGGAGGGGCGGCAAGTAATAAAGACCCCCGTCCCCGTAGCACGTAAGCTGCGGATTCGATCGATGAGGTCCTCTGTTTCGCGCTGCTCGAGATTGGGCACGTTGTCGATCGCAACGAGCGAATGCGGTTTGTCCTTAAGCTCATCGGCGACAACCTCGAGCTGCATAAAGAGCTCGCGTCCAATCGCGCGGTCGGCCTCGATTATCCGAACCGGCCCTCGCGTGGGATCCGATTTAACTTCCTGCACGTATTGCAGCAATACCGACGTCTTACCAAACCCGTCGGGCGCGTAAAGCAGAACGATTCCTGCCTTGCGCCCTTTAACGATGAGCTCGTTCATCAAGCGATCGCGCCGCACCATATAGCCGCCGCCCGTCGGCATCAACTCGAGGTCGTCCGTATTGCCCAGATCGTTTACCATGCCTGCTCCTCAACTCGACCATATGGACACCGTAGCTGCAGGACCATATGAGCCACCCCGTGAATAGCGCGACTTAGAGTTTTTGGTTGTCTGCCGGTACGTGTTTGGCAAGTTTTTGTACAGCGAGGCCCGATGGTAATTTATCCCCCGACCAATAGGTCTTTGCGCAGGTCAATGCGCTTGCCAGCATGTCCCATCCAATTTGCAGTGTAGCGCAGTCGTCTGTTTTTATTTGAGTTGCGCAACTCGCCTATTCCTCGCTACCGCTTGCGACTCTATAGTGGCAAATGTGCATAGAATCTGGTACGGAATGAATCTCATGATTTAGAGCCCACTCGCCAAGCATGTGGCAAGGTTTCCGTCATGCACACATTACGGCCCGCATCCACTAAAAAGGCCACCGCAAAGCGAGGGCCTTTTGGAAAGCTATGTAAGATCGCTTGGTCGCGTTACTCGCAGAGCGAAAGAGCGGCCTCGTCAGCAACGACAACGCAGTTGGTGTGCAGCTGCAGGATCGAAGCCGGGCACTCGGGCGTAACCGGACCATAGCACATGTCATGCACGGCCTGAGCCTTGGCCTCGCCGTTGGCGACGACCAGGATCATGCGGGCATACATGATGGTCTGGGTACCCATGGTGTAGGCCTGACGGGGAACATCGTCGATGCTGTCGAACAGGCGGCTG
>DBFAHJ010000070.1:0-7414 GCA_048227095.1 Collinsella aerofaciens
CGCTCCTGAGCAGGTCGATGAGCTGGTGCAGCCCATCCGCCACACCAAGGACGACTGGGGCTACCGCAATAAAATCGAGCTCGAACCGACCGTCGTCAACGGTCGCGTGCGCCTTGGCATGCACGGTGTCGACCCCAGCAAAATCGTGACCGTCGATGCGTGCCCGCTGTTCGATAAGCGTTTTCCCAAGGCGCTCAAGTCAGTCGTCGGCGCGCTCAACTATCTGAGCGGAAGCCACGACCTGGGCCTCGAGCGCGTGGGCATTCGCGCTTCGCGCCGCACCAAGGCACTCGAGGTCGCACTCTGGACGCCCACAGGCTCTTTTCCGCGCTCGCAGGTCTCCCGCGTGCTGGCGGACGCCGCTCATCCCACGAGCATCGTGCGTGTGATGAGCAAGGGCGAAAAGAAAGCCCGCCGTGTCTCCAAAGTCGAGATGCTCGCCGGCGAGGGCTCGTGGACCGAGAATATCGCCGAAGGCCAGATGCGCTTATCTGCCCCGTCGTTTTTCCAGGTCAATACCAAGGGCGCCGAGATTTTGATTGAGCTCGTTATGGACGCCCTCGACCCGCAGGAAGACGAGCTAGCCGTGGACCTGTACTGCGGTGCCGGCACCTTTACCCTGCCGCTCGCCCGCCGCTGCGACTTTGTCGCCGCCGTCGAGGCCTACGGCCCGGCCGTGCGCGACCTGCGTCGCAACCTGGAGATCAACAAGCTCAATAACGTCGACGTCATCGGCGGCGACGCGGTGCGCGAGTTCCCCGATCAGGACGCCGACGTCTTGGTGGTCGACCCGCCGCGTGCGGGCCTCGCCCCCGAGGCCATAGACCTCATCGCGAGCACGAGTGCCCGCGATGTCGCCTACGTGAGCTGCGACCCGGCAACTCTGGCCCGCGACCTCAAGCGCTTTGTCGAGGAGGGCACCTTCTCCCCCGTCAAGATCACGCCGGTCGACCTATTCCCGCAAACCTTCCACTGCGAAACGGTCGTCCACCTCAAGCGCAACTAACCGCATGACGAGAGCGGGCCCGCGTGCGTAGCTGCACGCGGGCCCGCTTTATTCGGTCGATGCAACGCTGGCAAAAGTCATCGCTGCACTCACGGGCAGCCAGAACAACAACGGCAGCAGGTAGCGCATCGACTCGGTCGTGTACGACGTCGGCGAGATCCAAAGGACGATGTTTGCCGCGACGAGCGGTGCAAGCAGATAGAGTTTCTGGGGCGCACGACGTTTTATCTCCAACAGCAGAAACGCCATACCCCAGGTCGACCAAAGCGCCTTGGCGCCGACAAACATGCCGACCGGCGTCGACTGAAACCAGGCGACGAGCGACTCGACACTGCGGCCCAAGGTCGCATCGGACCAGCTCAATCCCAAATCCCGCGAACGGGGAAACACATGGCTCACGTTGTGTCCGTCGACAGGAGTCACATAGGGCGACAAGGCCTCGCTTCCCGCCGCCGGCATGGCATACCAGCCAATCTGCACTCCTAGATACGCCTCGAGATAACAAAGTGGATGCTGCAGGAACCCCGCTACCCACGCGCCAAAATAGGCTGCAAAATCGAGCTCGTCGGCCTTACCAAACATGGGATCTTTAACGGAGTCGGTTAAAAACCACGTGTAGTTGTTCTTACCATCCTCCCCGATGGCGCGCTCGATCTCTTGACGCTGCCATTCCGGAAGCTCGTCCCCGTGGTCACGCATCAGCAACGCGGATTGCTGAAACATGAGACCGTAGACCTCCTGCTTGCCACCAGGCTCGCACCCCAAAGCGGGAAGCACGCCAAGACACACGCCGTCAGATAAGCCTGTACCAGGCAGAAGGCGTACACCCCAGCATCAACGCTTCCCAGCGCACGGCCTAGGTCGGTAAACCATCCGTGCAGATAGGTATCGAGCACTGGATGGTGGTCGGTGATGACGCCATCCGACAAGGCACTGGGTAAGCCGTTGTACTGCAAAAGCTACTGGCGAGTGTCCCACCAGATCACGCCCGGAAACAGCAGGACCAACAACGGAGACCAGCAGGCGTAGATGATTACGCCCAGCTTTACGATGCCACCGAATGCGTACGTCTGCGGGATGCCAGAGAACGCCATGTCGCACAAGTTGTCAAACCATCCAGCATGGACTTGCCGAGGAACGTCGACAGTACTTTTGCGTCCCGCCAGGAACCGATCGATCAGATAGTCGCCGAGCATAAACGCTACGCAGAAAAAGGCCATGTGTCCCAAGACATGGACCAAGTAGATAGGGTTGCAAGAGAATCCCACGGTATCGCGAAACATATCCGCGATGGTCGCGAGCACCGCAAAGATGCCCGCGACCATCAGCATGCCGCGATTCTGTTTTAATCGCTCCACCGGCATACGCTTAATGCTTTACCGGTGCGCCGCAATGCGGACAGAACCGTGTACCAGGAACGAGGGGACCACCGCACGAACCGCAGAATCGCGGAGCTTCCAAAGGCATGGGCGCCTGCTGCAGCTGGGCCTGAGTCTGCTGTCCGACGAAATTCTGCGGAACCGTCTGCTGAGGCGCAGCGGAGATAGTGCCATTCGCGGTTGCCACATACCCCTTAGAGTGTTTGCGCATGCGAATGACAACGAAGCCGCCAACGCCCGCCGCAAGGAAAATCACCATAATAGCAACAATGAAAATTAGGTTCGATGGCAACGAACCGGCTCCTTCTTCTTGTGGACCGGACAATGTTGGCGCATTGGAAAAGCCACTCTTATAGACATCTACACTAAAGCCGAAATCTTCATCCTCATATTGAACAAAATAAATCAACGAGTCGTCCTTGGAGAACCACACGGACCGCGAGTAATCGCAATCGTCAAAACCACCATGCTCTAAGCAACCTTTTAAATTGACTTGCGAATACGCACCCGTCTTTGTATCAGTCAAATACATCAGATAGTTAGAGTTATCATCCGGGCCGCATGCCAACAAATAAGCTCCGTCACTCGACAAAGAGACAGGACAAAGTTTTTCTTCAACAGCAAAGAGAGAGCGAACTGCGAGTAGATCGAGAGAGCAGTTGGTTTCCCATTTCGTTTCACCTGACTTGGTATCGATGACGGACAATTCTAGACTTCCCAAATCAGAATAGTTGGCGTACCCGTCAGAGTCTGCGTAATGCCCGTCAGAGTCTACGTAACGCCCGCCAAAGGCCAGCGATCCATCTTGGTTAAACGGCTTTGCTTGCAGGCAATTCTGGGCGTAAGAGGCTACATCCCCCTCTTTCGAGACATAGCATGCCCAATCTATAGTGGCGCCGTCATCGTTAACAACAACCTTATATGTATTAGATTCGGCATTAGGAGTGACCGAACTGTCGTCAATTTCGGAAGTGTTGATAACTTTCTTGGTATTCAAGTCGATTGTTGCTACGTCAAAGCGCACACCCGATTGGTCGTTCTCAGTTTCATCACCCGAATAAACCCGCATAACGTAGCCATACTTGCCATCGTTTGAAATCCAAGCAGGCCCACTCAAAGTGTAGTCATCAGACGGTGCGCTGTACTCGTATTTAGTCGATATATTGCCGTTTTTGAAATCGACAATACTAAACAACACGTAACAGTTGCTTGAGTACGGCTCTTCATTTATTACAGACGTTATATACAGCGTCTTGTTGTCCTTAGATATCTGGAGCTTAATTTCAACGCTGCACCTATCAAGTGCCTCGGATGGAACAGCAGAACCCAGCGGATATTCCTTGGACTTGTCATTAGACAGGTCATATACGACTACTGATTTATTCTTTCTGTTGAAGCAATAGAACGTTCTTTCGTCGGCTGAAAAACAATACGCACTATGCCAGTCGGGACCGCTGCTGTCAATCTCTACCACGGTGAGAGACCAGTCCGTGGTATCCAGTAAATTCATTTTATATGTGGACGAATCCTTATATGTGGACGAGTCAAAGCACAGCACATATCTACCCGAAGGCGAATGATCCCAATAGACCAAATTATCGAACTCATGCGTGTCCTTCAGTTCGGGCGTGGGAACGTCGGCAGCATAGGCACCCAGCGGCGCGACAATAAGGCTAGCGGCCAGCGCCAGGCCGGCTATTAGAAGCCCCCCCCCATTTCATTTTTCTAGTTCTTGGCATGGTTGCCCCTTTCAGTCGAGAGGTAAATATGACCTGAGGCTACGGTAAGCCCGAAAAATCGGAATGTGTTGCGCAACAATTCCCAGCGCGCAAAAAGTCGGTAACGCCTGATGAAAATGGGACGGGGATTAAATAATCATTGTGTACCGAATGATTATTTAATCCCCGTCCCAGAAAAATCACTGATGGTTGACGGGAGCTCCGCAGTTTTGGCAGAAGGATGCGTTTGCCTCCAACATTGAGCCGCACTGAGCACAAAAATGAGCGGGCTCAACTGGCTGAGCATCATCGATTGCCGTCGGCACCTGCTGCGTCGGCGGGACCTGTTGCACAGGAGGCATTTGCTGGTACGGATTGGACTGCGGAGGCTGAGGCTTATTCGACGATTCCTTGTTCAAGATAACAGCAAAGGCGACAGCCGCGACACCACCAAATACAACGAGCAAAACGAGAAGATCGAATACACTAAGGCCTATCATCGCAAGTCAGCTCCTCATGTAGCAAAAGATGACGGATGCCGAGATTTTATCGCCGCGCCGCAAGCCCCTCCTAGTGCGCAACACCCATCCGCCCTGCATGATTTTCTGGGGCGGGGATCAAAATCATTGGGGAATGGTGCGTGGCAAGCGGGGGCCTTCGGGGTATAAGACGGCTAATTGTATGCCGCCCTATGAAAGGAACCCTTATGCCCAGCGTTGCCGTTCTTGCCGCCGATGGCTTTGAAACGATTGAATGCCTGACCATGGTCGATGTCATGCGTCGCGGCGGCGTGCGTGCCACGCTCGTCTCGATCATGCCCACCCGCGAGGTCGTGAGCTCGCTGCAGATCCCCGTGACCTGCGATGCGCTCTTTGACGAGATCAACTTTGACGAGTATGACTGCGTCGTGCTGCCCGGCGGTCTGCCCGGCGCCACCAACCTGCGCGCCGACCAGCGCGTCTGTGACGTAGTCTGCGAGTTCGCCGCGACCAAGCATGTTGCCGCCATCTGCGCCGCCCCGTTTATCCTGGGCGAGCTTGACCTGCTCGAGGGACGCCACGCCACGTGCTTCCCCGGCTTTGAGAAGAGTTTCCCCGAGGGCGCCTATACCGGCGACAAGGTCACGCACGACGGCAACATCATCACCGCCAGCGGCATGGCCCAGTCGCTCCCCTTTGCGCTTGAGCTGCTGCGTACGCTCGCCGGCGACAAGGCTGTCGAGAAGGTTGCCGAGGGCATTCAACTATGATTTTGGCTTCGCAATCACCGCGCCGCATCGAGCTCATGCGCGAAGCGGGCTACGACATCCGCGTCATTCCCGCTGACATCGACGAGACTCCTTTTGATGACGAAACCCCGCTTACGCTTGTCGAGCGCTTAGCTCGCGCTAAGGCTGCCGCCGTTGCCGCCGAGCACGCCGAGCCCAATGAGCTGACCATCGCGGCCGACACCATCGTCACCTTCGATGGCAAGCTTTTGGGCAAGCCGGCAAACGAGGACGAAGCCCGCACCATGCTCCACGAGCTCTCGGGGCGCACGCACCAGGTCGCAACCGGCGTCTGCATCGTTAGAGCCGGAGACGTCACAGCCCCGCACGCCGCCGAGAGCCTGTCGTTTGTCGATGTGACCGACGTGACGTTCTATGAGCTCACCGACGAGCAGATTGAGCGCTACGTCGCCTCGGGCGAGCCCATGGACAAAGCCGGCGCCTACGGCATCCAGGGCGTCGGCGGGCGCATGCTCGTGCATGATATTTCGGGCGACTTCTACAACGTGGTGGGCCTGCCCATCGCTCGCGTCGCGCGCGCGATTCAAAAACTATCGTAATTGCATCTGGCGCTGGGTATCCCCCAGCGCCTACAATTTTGGCGTACCGTACGGATCCCGACCGGGCATGAGGCCCGGCGGAAAACCGATAGGAGTAAAACATGGACACCCTGCTTGAGGCCATTGACGTTTGCGATGTCGATGGCTTTTGTTTTGGCAACTATACGGACGAGGAGGCCGGCACCGGTTGCACCGTAATTGTGGCAACCGAAGGCGCAACGGGCGGCGTTGACGTTCGCGGCGGTGCGCCGGCATCGCGCGAGACCGACCTGCTGCGACCCGAGAACACCGTGGACAAGGTACACGCCGTCTGCCTTTCGGGTGGATCGGCCTTTGGCCTCGAGGCTGCAAGCGGCGTCGCCCGCGAGCTTGAGAGCCGCGGCATCGGCCTTCCCGTCGGCCCCACGCAGGTGCCCATCGTGTGCTCTAGCTGCATCTTCGACCTCGCGTTTGGCGACCCCACCGTACGCCCCGACATTGAGGCTGGCATCTCCGCCGTGCGCGAGGCGCTCGACAACACCCCCACCATGCTCGAGCAGGGCAATGTAGGTGCCGGCACCGGTGCCACGGTGGGCAAGCTCATGGGCCCCGCCACCTGCATGAAGGCCGGCCTTGGTGCTGCCGCCGTGGCACTCGGCCCCGTTAAGGTAGGCGCCGTGGTCTCGGTCAACGCCTGCGGCAATGTCGTCGACCCCTTCACCGGTGAATGGGTCGCTGGCATGCGCGCTGCAGCAGACAGCGACCAGATCGTCGACATGGAGCTCGCAGCCTTTGCCGCCGCCGGCTCCATGCAAATGCCGCTCGACCGCACCAACACCACCATCAGCTGCATCGTCACCAACGTGGAGCTCACTAAAGCCCAGGCCACCAAGGTCTCCCAGATGGCCGCAGACGCCTACGCACACGCCATCCGCCCCACGCACACCACCAACGACGGCGACACCATCTACACCCTTGCCAGCGGCAAACTAGACGCTCAGACAAGCGCCGCCGTACCCCTAGACCTACTGGGCATGCTCGCCGTAAGGGCCCTACAGACCGCCATCGTAAACGGAGCCAAAAACGCCAAAACCTCCCACGGCATCCCCGGCGCCGCAAAGTAAATCAGCTCGTCCGGTTGCCCGGTGGGTCTTGGTTATGTTTGCTGCTCTACAGTCCTAGCTCGCACGAAGAGCACATTAAGTGCTCTTCGGCTCGTGCGGAACTCGCGACAAACATAACCAAGCCCCACCAGGCAACCTACTCTACTAGATCCCCTTCAGCCCAGGCCCCTGTGTACCGCGCGTCGAGGATCTTCAAATTCAAATAATCTGACAATCGATTCTTATAGCAGAGGCCCCTTAGCCTTTAGTTTGATACAAGTTCCGCACGAGCCGGAAAGCACTTAATGTGCTTTCCGTGCGAGCAGGACTGTTCGCAGTAGCAAACTAAAGGCCAAGGGGCCCAGTCAACCTATCAGCAGCGATTACTCAGCAGTTAGTTGA
>DBFAHJ010000071.1:0-2625 GCA_048227095.1 Collinsella aerofaciens
TGATCGGGACCGACGCCGCACACCGGGCACACGTAGTCCTCGGGCAGCTCGGGCGTGTCGACCTCAACCTCGTAACCGCAAACGGTGCACACAAACTTATACGTCTTCTTCTCCTCAGCCATGATGTTCTCCTCTCGAACGCGACTGGTGATGTACTTCGCTTATTAGTATATGTTCTCAATAATATAATGCAAGTATTTTTAGAACATTTCTAGCCTTGATACGATGAAGCCTTGGGCGGCGTCTTGCCCTTCAGCACCTTGTGGTAGTAGTCATAGGTCAACGGAGTCTCGCCACTCAGACGCTCGGCATCCTCAACCTCGCCAATAAAGAGCAGATGCGTGCCCACGTCCACGGTGTCAATCAGACGGCAACTAAACAGCGCTGCCGCGTGCTCGGGCACATAGGGCATGCCCAGCGTGGTCTCGCGCGTCTCGTACTTGGCAAACTTGTCATAGTCACTGCTGGTGCGGAACCCAAAGTTGCCAATGTAGAGCATATCGGCCGTCTGGTCGATCACGGTCAGCGCGAAGGCCTTGGCAGACGAGATAACACCAGACGTGACATTGTCCTTATTCACGGCAATCGAGATGCGCGGCGGGGCGGATGTCACCTGCACCGCTGTGTTGATAACGCAGCCGGCACGCAGCCCGTCCGCCGCGGCGCTCACCACGTACAGGCCACTCGACATGGTAAAGAACGCAGTTTTGTCCATAACGATCACTCCCCTAGCTCGGGTTGGAACCTCATGGATGTATGTACCCACAAAAAAGGCGACGCCCATAACGGACGCCGCCTTTGAGACATATGTGTCAGAACAGTAAGAAAGATGAGACGCCCGCAGTTGCGGTGAAATAGGGACTGAATAGTCCCTCAATCAGGCAAAACAGTCCGTATTCCACCGCAACTTATGAAGGGTGGTCAGCGATTGCGCTCTTTGAGGGCGCGGTCGATCTCGCGTTGGACATCACGCTTGGCCATGTCCTCGCGCTTGTCGTAGAGCTTCTTGCCGCGACCCAGACCCAGCAGCAGCTTTACGCGGCCGTCGGTATTAAAGTAGAGCTCCAACGGAACCAGCGCATAACCACGGTTGCGAAGTTTGCCGTCAAGAAAGTCGATCTCCTTGCGGTGCAGCAGCAGACGACGCCGACGGTCGGGATCGCGATTCCACACGCCACCATGGCTATAGGGGTGGATATGCAGGCCGACGAGCCAGCACTCCCCGCCGCGGATCAGCGCGAAGGTATCGGTGATCTGGCAGGCGCGCTCGCGAATCGACTTGACCTCGGTGCCGCTCAGTTCAATGCCACACTCAAATGTCTCATCGATAAAGTACTCGTGATGCGCCGAGCGATTCTTGGAAATGAGCTTGCGCTCGCGCTTACTGGGCATCGCCGGCCTCCTTGGCGCCATCGGCGTTTGAGCCCGCAGCCTCGCGCTTTGCCTTGCGCTCGGCATTGAGCTCGGCATCGCTCTCGCGCACCAGTTTAATAATCGCCGCGCAGGCCTCCTCGCCCACCAAGTCGCGAGCACGCACCGTCAGGCGCGTCGCCTCCTGCTTGTCGCCGTCGCTTGCGGCATCGGTCGCGCACATAATCAGGCAGATGGCAATCTCGGCCGAAGGCGAGGTCGGAACGCCTTGCAGGGCCAGTTCACCCATCACGTGCTCGTCGCTCTCATCGGCGGCATCCGGATAGGTGGTATGGATCTTGTTGAGCAGGCGCGTCGTATGCGCATCGTTGGGCGCCAGGCGCAGCGCCAGACGCGCGCAGCCCACGGCAGCCGAAACGTTCTCGGTCTCGGGCTCCAAGAAGTACTGACCTAGATTGGCGTAAGCACGGGCGGCGCACTTGCCATCACTTGCACGCTCCAGCACCGAGAACGAGAGCGATGCCCATTCCTGCTTGTCCTCGAGTGCGCGGAACAGCTCGGCCAAATCCAAGCGATAGTTGCAGTTCATGGGGTCCCAACGCACAGCCTGCATCAGGGCATTACGAGCGCTCACATAATCCTGCTGGCGAATGTAGGCAAACGCCATGTCAGAGTACAGGCGGTCAAACGGCACCTCGACCTGCACGAGCTCGCGCGGATCCTTCTCCACGCGGCGATAGGCCAAGCGCTCAAACTTGCTATCGAAGCTAAAGTACTGGCGCTTCTCCTCCGTCTTGCACTCAGCGTCGATATACTCCTCGGCGAGCTCCACCAGACGCTCCAGCAGCGGCGTCGCCGTAGCCAGGTCGCCCTGCGCCAGATAGTTCTCGGCATACGTGATGTCTTGCAAGCTGATGGGCAGATCCATGGCTACTCCTCGATCTGAGCGAAACACGGCAGGCGCCGTATATACGGTCAATACACAAAACCCGGGTCTCTTACGAGGCCCGGGCGTTCAATTTTGGTAGCCCGTACCAGATTCGAACTGGTGATCTCCGCCTTGAGAGGGCGGCGTCCTAAACCGCTAGACGAACGGGCCATATGTAGCAAATGCAATGGCTGGGATGGAGGGAGTCGAACCCCCATTGACGGAACCAGAATCCGCTGTCCTGCCATTAGACGACATCCCAATGACTGCATCGCTGCGCTCGGCTGTGCCTTTGCGCAAGAAAGAAATATACGGGAAGTCTCGCC
>DBFAHJ010000072.1:0-5527 GCA_048227095.1 Collinsella aerofaciens
GACGTCCAGGGCAAGCTCGTCGAGGAGCAGGGCTTTATCCCCGTCTCTGCCATGAAGGTCGTCAAGGACGCCAGCGGCAAGGTCTCTGCTAAATAAGTAATCGCCCCCGGAAAGGTTTGCAATGGCAAAACAGCTGCCAAAGCGCGACCTTGAGAACGTGGGCCTGAGCGTCACGGGCGCGTGCGTAGCGCTCGTGACGCTTGTCGTTGCCGCGCTCATCTTTATGGTCGCCCAAAAGGGCCTCTCGGCTTTTATCAAGGACGGCGTCTCGGTCGTCGAGTTCTTTACCGGCACCAAGTGGGACCTGGCCAACACGGCCGAAAACGGCCTGCCTTATACCGGCGCCCTGCCCCTGATCGTCACCTCGTTTGCAGTCATGGTGCTCTCCACGCTCATCGCGCTGCCCATCGCCATCGGCTCTGCCATCTTTGCGGTCGAGATCCAGCCTAAGTTTGGTTCCAAGATCTTTCAGCCGCTTATTGAGCTTTTGACCGGCATTCCCTCGGTCGTCTTTGGCTTGATCGGCTTTCACGTGGTTGTCGGCCTTATGAAGAGTGTTTTCCATGTGAGCACGGGCCTGGGCATCTTGCCCGGCGCCATCGTGCTGGCGGTCATGATTCTGCCGACGATGACCACGCTTTCGGTCGATGGCCTGCGCGCCGTGCCCGACGGCTACCGACAGGGCTCGCTCGCGCTGGGCTACACCCGCTGGCAGACCATCTGGCACGTGGTGCTCAAGTCCGCCATGCCGTCGCTCATGACCGCGGTTATCTTGGGCATGACCCGCGCCTTTGGCGAGACGCTCGCCGTGCGCATGGTCATCGGCGGCATCGAGGCCATGCCGACGTCGCTGCTGTCGCCGGCTTCGACCATCACCACCACGCTCACCACGTCCATGGCGGTCTACGCCGAGGGCTCGGCCCAGGACGACGTCCTGTGGGCACTCGGTCTGCTGCTGATGGGCATGAGCCTCATCTTCATCCTGATCATCCATCTCATTGGCCGCAAGGGGGCGAAGGCTCGTGGCTAGCACGCGCATCCACATCGACGAGGCGAGGCTCGGGCGTGTCCAAAAGCAGGATCGCATCGCCACGGGCGTGCTGACGGCGATCGTCGCCATCGTCATGCTCATCGTCATCTCCATGGTGGCCTATATCCTGTTCGAGGGCATCTCGACGCTGTTCCAGCCGGGCTTTCTCACAGAGCCGTCGCGCGCCAACGGAACGCAGGGCGGCGTGCTCTACCAGCTGTTCGACTCGTTCTACCTGCTGCTGATCACTCTGATCATCTCGGTGCCCATCAGCCTAGGCGGAGCGGTCTTCCTGGTTGAGTACGCGCCGAACGGCCCTATCCGCGACATCGCCTCTACCGCCATCGAGACGCTGTCCTCGCTGCCTTCCATCGTCGTCGGCATGTTTGGCTTCCTGGTGTTCTCGGTGCAGCTGGGCTGGAAGTACTCCATCATCTCCGGCGCCGTCGCGCTCACCATGTTCAATATCCCCATTCTGGTGCGCGTGATTCAGCAGGCGCTCGAGGACGTGCCACAGGCCCAGCGCGATGCATGCCTGGCCATGGGCCTTACCCGCTGGGAGGCCACGCTGCACATCCTGATTCCCGAGGCCATGCCCGCCATCGTGACCGGCATCGTGCTTTCGGCCGGCCGCGTCTTTGGCGAGGCCGCGGCGCTGCTCTTTACCTCGGGCATGAGCTCGCCGGTGCGTCTGAACTTCTTGAGCTTTAACCTGTCGAGCCCCACCTGCGCCTGGAACGTGTTCCGCCCCGGTGAGTCGCTCGCCGTGCACATCTACAAGATCTATGGCGAGGGCAGCCCCGAGGCCCAGCAGATCGTTTGGGGCACCGCGGCGCTGCTGATGATTTGCGTGCTGCTGTTTAACGTAGTCGCCCGTATCGTGGGCAAACAACTGGCAAGGAAGATGACGGCCGAATGAGCGAGATAAATGCAACGCCCGCAACTGAGGCGGCATCGTCCGAGACCCAGGACTTTTTGTCGAGCGTGGGGGAGAGCGAGAAGCGCGTGCGCGCGAGCGGCAAGGCCGTGAGCGACGAGGTCGTGCTCTCCACCAAGGACGTCAACGTGTACTATGGCGACCACCATGCACTGCACAATACGTCGCTCGACTTTCACAAGGGCGAGATCACGGCGCTCATCGGGCCTTCGGGCTGCGGTAAGTCGACCTTCTTGCGTAGCCTCAACCTCATGAATCGCGAGATTCGCGGCTGCCGCGTGGAGGGCGAGATCAACTATCGCGGGCGCAACGTGAACACCAAGACCGAAAACACCTACGAGCTGCGCCGTTCCATTGGCATGGTGTTCCAGCAGCCCAACCCGTTCCGCAAGTCCATTCGCGACAACATCACGTTTGCGCCTAAGCGCCACGGCATCACCGACCGCGACGAGCTCGACCGCATGGTCGAGGAAAGCCTGCGCGGCGCGGCGCTTTGGGACGAGGTCAAAGACAAGCTCGACAAGAGCGCCTACGCGCTTTCGGGCGGCCAGCAGCAGCGTCTGTGCATCGCGCGCACGCTGGCGCTCAACCCCGACGTGATTCTGTTCGACGAGCCCTGCTCGGCGCTCGACCCCATCTCGACGCTGGCGATCGAGGACCTCATGTCATCGATCGTGGCCGACCGCGCCATCGTTATCGTGACGCACAACATGGAGCAGGCGTCGCGCGTGTCCAACCGCACGGCGTTCTTCTACATGGGCGATATGGTCGAGTACGACGAGACTGACGAGATTTTCCAACGGCCCAAGGATAAGCGGCTGAATGATTACCTCACCGGCATGTTCTCCTAGTCCGGGACATGCTTGAGGCCCGCGGCGGCCACGGTTGCCACGGGACTGATTGGAGAGGCGGGTCATCTCTTTTGGGAGATGGCCCGCCTTTTTGTGTCGTGTGCGGCCCGCCTTTTCGCTGCTATTATGGACAACGTTGAATTTCTACGAAGGAGCAGGGCATATGGCGATTCTTTTGGGATGCGATTCCGTCAGCCTAGAGTTTCCCACCAAGCATATTTTCGATAGCGTGACGCTCGGCGTGGGCGAGGGCGACCGTATTGGTATTGTCGGTAAAAACGGCGACGGCAAGTCGACGCTGCTGAGCGTGCTCGCCGGCACGCTGGAGCCCGACGACGGCCGCGTGACGCATCGTCGCGGCACCACGATCGGCCTGCTCGGCCAAAAGGACCAGCTTGTCGACACCGACACCGTGCACCATGCCGTCGTGGGCGACACGCCCGAGTATGAGTGGGCGTCGAGCCCCCGCACGCGCCAGATCCTCGCCGGTCTCATTAGCGATGTGCCCTGGGAGGGCACGGTGGGCGAGCTTTCGGGTGGCCAGCGCCGCCGCGTGGACCTCGCGCGCCTGTTGATCGGCGACTACGACGTGCTCATGCTCGACGAGCCCACTAACCATCTGGACATGCGCACCATCAACTGGCTTGCACGCCATCTTAAGGCTCGCTGGCAGCGCGGTCAGGGCGCCATGCTCGTGGTCACGCACGATCGCTGGTTCTTGGACGAGGTCTGCACCAGCATGTGGGAGGTCCACGACGGCCAGGTCGATCCCTTCGAGGGCGGCTACTCCGCATATATCCTGCAGCGCGTGGAGCGCGACCGCATGGCCGCGGTTACCGAGGAACGCCGTCGCAACATGGCGCGCAAGGAGCTCGCGTGGCTGAGCCGCGGCGCCCAGGCGCGTTCCACCAAGCCCAAGTTTCGCGTTGATGCCGCTCGCGAGCTGATCGCCGACGTGCCGCCCGTGCGTGACGAGCTGGAGCTCAAGCGCCTCGCCGTGAGCCGCCTGGGCAAGCAGGTTATCGATGTGGTCGACGTGGACGCCGGCTATGCGGATACCGATGGCGCGCCCAAGCAGGTGCTCTCTGACGTGACCTGGCTCATTGGTGCGGGCGACCGCTATGGCCTTTTGGGCGAGAACGGTGCCGGCAAGTCGACGCTGCTCGACGTGATCCAGGGCAAGATTGAACCCACGCGCGGCCGCGTGAAGATTGGCCAGACAGTGCGCTTTGGCGTGCTGTCGCAGCAGCTCGAGGAGCTCGAACCCTACATGGGCGACACGATCCGCGAGGTGCTCGGCAACTATAAGAAGTACTACGTCATCGACGGCAAGGAGACTTCGCCCGAGAAGCTCTGCGAGCGTCTGGGCTTTACGACGCAGCAGCTCTGGAGCCGCATCGGCGATCTTTCGGGCGGTCAGCGCCGTCGCCTGTCGCTGTTGCTGACGATTCTGGACGAGCCCAACGTGCTCATCCTGGACGAGCCGGGCAACGACCTGGATACCGACATGCTCGCGATTGTCGAGGACCTGCTGGACGGCTGGCCCGGCACGCTGATCCTGGTGACACACGATCGCTTTTTGATGGAGCGCGTGACCGACCAACAGTGGGCACTGCTCGATGGCCATCTGACGCATATGCCCGGCGGCGTGGACCAGTACCTGCGCCTGTGCAACGCTACCGCCGAGGGCGAGCCCGTGGGCGCGCCGAGCGCTAAGACCGGCACGTTCGACACCGGTGCGGCGGCTGCTGCCGACAAGCCCAAGTCGAGCGGTCAGCCCAACGGCCTTTCCAACGCCGAGCGTCAGAAGCTCCGCCGCGAGGTGAGCTCGCTCGAGCGCAAGATGGAGACGCAGCGCGCCCGCGTGGAGGAGGCCGAGGCCGCCATGGCCCAGGTCGATCCCACCAACTACACGGCGCTCGGCGAGCAGCAGGCAAAGATCGACGAGGCTCACGCCGCCATGGACGAGCTGGAGATGGCGTGGCTCGAGGCGAGCGAAAAGCTCGAGGGCGAGGAGTAGGCGAGAATGATCAAAGCCGCGTTTTTCGATATCGACGGCACGCTGCTGAGCTTTAAGACCCACCGGATTCCGGCGTCGGCGCAGCAGGTGCTCGACAGCTTTCGCGAGCAGGGGATTGCGTGCGTGATCGCCACGGGCCGTCCGACCTACCAGATGCCGGACTGGCTGTTCGACCTGGGCTGGGATGCGTACATTACGCTTTCGGGCCAGCACTGTTTTGATGCCAAGGGCGTCTACCGCAGCTGCCCGATCGATCCGGACGACGTTGCGGTGATTGTGGACCAGGTGGCGCAGGGGCGCTACGACTCACTGTGCATGCAGGGCGAGAACTCGTTTGTGAACCGCCTGTCCGAGCGCGTGGTGACGGCTGGCAGCAACGCTGGAATCGTCTACCACGAGGAGCCGTTTGAGCACGCCTTTGACGCGCCGGTCTACCAGTTTTGCGCCTTTGTGGACCCGGCCGACGAGCATATCGTGACCGATGCCGTGTCGCATTCGCTCACCACGCGCTGGTGCGACCTGTTCTGTGACATTATTCCGGCTAACGGCGGCAAGGACCTGGGCGTGGCGGCGACGCTGGAGCGCCTGGGCATCGACGCGAGCGAGGCGATTGCCTTTGGCGACGGCGAGAACGACCTGTCGATGTTCTCGGCCGTGGGCACAAGTGTGGCCATGGGCAACGCGCAGGA
>DBFAHJ010000073.1:0-4889 GCA_048227095.1 Collinsella aerofaciens
CGCACGGTCAGGAAGCCGTGGGCAAAGACGTGCTCGGGCAGGGCCTCGCCGATGGCCATGAGCATGGCGGGCCAAATGACGCAGTGGAAGCGGATGATGTCCTTACCCACGATGTGGAACTGCGCGGGCCAGCGATAGGCCAGCTCGGCACGCGCCTCGTCGGTGTCGACACCGTAGCCGACGGCCGTCATATAGTTGAGCAGCGCATCGAACCACACGTAGGTCACGTGACCCTCGTCAAACGGGACCTGAATGCCCCAGTCAAAGCTCGTACGGCTCACGGAAAGGTCATTAAGGCCGCCCTCGACAAAGCTACGTACCTCGTTCATGCGGAACGCAGGCTCGACAAAGTCGGGGTGCTCGTCGTAAAGCTTGAGCAGCTTGTCCTGGAAAGCGGAAAGCTTAAAGAAGTAGGACTCCTCCTGCACGCGCTCAAGCGGACGGTGGCAGTCGGGGCACAGGTGCTGGCCGACGCTGCCGTACTCCTCGTCGCCCTTCTGGACCTGCGTATCGGTGAAGTAGGTCTCGTCAGGCACGCAATACCAACCGTCGTAGCTGCCCTTATACAGGTAGCCGGACTCCTTCATGCGCTCCCACAGGTACTGCACGGCATGATGCTGGCGCGGCTCGGTGGTGCGGATGAAGTCGTCGTTGGAAATCTCGAGCTTGCTCCAAAGCTCCTTGAAGTGCGGGGCCTGGCTGTCGGTCCACTCCTGCGGCGTCATGCCATGCTTGGCTGCGGCCTCGGCGACCTTCTCGCCGTGCTCGTCCATGCCGGTCAGGAACTTGACGTTATAGCCGGCGGAGCGACGATAACGGGCCTGAACGTCGGCAATGATGGTGGAATAAGCCGTGCCCAGGTGCGGATCGGCGTTGACGTAGTAGATGGGCGTCGTGATAAAGAACGAAGGCTTGCTTTGATCCATGGGGTTTGTCCTCCAGAAAAACGTTGCATACAGAGGATGATTCTAGCGCAAGGGCTGGATATCCTCCATCTATTGCATATCGAGCACCATGGCATAGACATCGCGCTTGCGGCGCGAATACTTCTGAGACAGGCGCTTGGCCACTGCAGACGCGGGCTCCCCCTCCTCGAGCGCGGCGCGGATATCCTCGCGCAGGGCCTCGTCGTGATCCGCTGCCGCGGCGCCAACCGGCACGGCACCGGCCTCCTCATCCTCGCTCGGCGGCGCGATGACCAGCGCAATCTCGCCCTTTACCTCGCCGCGAGCACGCAGCTCCTCGGCAAGCTGGGCAGCGGGCCCGCGCAAGACTTCCTCGTGCAGCTTGGTGAGCTCGCGGCAGACGGCAACCTCACGCTGGGGAAAGACCTCCACCACGGCCTCGAGCGTCGCCACGATGCGATGTGGAGACTCGTAGAAGATGAGCGCGCCGGGCACCACGGCAAGGCGCTGCAAACGGCGCACACGGTCGCCGTGCTTTCGGCCCAAAAAGCCCTCGAAGAAAAAATGCTCGCAGGGAATGCCGGACGAAACGAGCGCCGTGACGCAAGCAGAGGGCCCGGGAATAACTTCTACGGGCACATCGGCCTCACGTGCCGCCTCGACCAGCGCCTGGCCGGGATCGGACACGCTCGGCATGCCGGCGTCCGAGGCAAAGGCGAGGGTCTCCCCCGCCAGCAGACGGTCGACTAGGCCGGCGGCGCGGCTGGCGATCACATTCTCGTCGCAACGGACAAGCGGCTTGGAAATGCCCAGGTGCATCAGCAGCTTTGACGTCACACGCGTGTCTTCGCAGCAGATGGCATCGGCGGCGGCAAACGCCTCGCCAACGCGCGGGGACAGGTCGCCCAGGTTGCCGATGGGCGTGCCGACCACATAGAGTTTGCCCGTATGGGCGCTGTTTTGCGTCATATCAACCTATTCAATCATGCCACGCTCGAGCGTACCGAGCGCCGCGCGGGCGTCCCATGCTGCAATGCGCTTCTCGGTCTTCCACGTTTGGAAGAACCAACCGGCAGCCGGTGCAAACGAAGCCAGTTGGTTGGCGATAAACACGCGCTCGTAGGCATTGCGGCCCTCGGGCGTAACCGACGAGTTGGCAAAGATCGCCGCGCCCGACCATTCGCCCACCAGCACGGGGAACCCAGTCGAAATCGCTTCTTTAAGCTCGCGCTTGTTACGCGAAATCGCCGTCGTCAGCCCGCGGGGGCTCGTGATATCGAGCGCATACTCGTCGCGGTAATGGTACAGGTGAAGGTCCATGTAGACGTTCTTGTACTTAGCGCCGCGCATAAAATGCTTCCACTCGCTGGGATGTCCCGAAGACGAAAAGACGACGATCTTATCCTCGGGCATATACGAACGGACGAGCTCATAGGCATCGCGATAGAAGTTGCGCAGGTAGTGCGCAGGAATGCCATCCGTCATGGTGAAGAGGCTCTTGCGGACACTCATCTGCGGCGTATCCAGCAGCTCAATGCCCAGCAGGCTCTCGGCCTCGCCGTAGCGATCGGCCAGGCGCTCGAGCACGTCGAGTGCGACATGACGACCGTTGGTGGACGAATGCCACTCGGCAACAGCCTCCGGCGTGGCGGGCGAATCGTTGGAATCGCCCTGGCCACCGGGCACAGTTGCTAGATCAAGCAGCACGCGGATGTCGTACTTGGCAGCCCACTCAATTGCACGGTCGATGTAGTCGACAACCGAGATGTAGGACGCATCGGACTCCTGCGAGCCAAAGGCATACCAGGGTACCGGCAGACGCACGGCATTGAGGCCAATCTGCGCCATGCGGCGGAAATCGTCCTCGCTCACAAACGTCTCGTAATGACGGCGCATGCGCTCGTTATAGGCGGCGGTGCCCATGGCCTCCTGCAGCTCGGCCGCGTTGGATGCACCGGTCGCCGCGTATAGCGACGGGGTCACCCAAGGCTCGGGAATAAACCAGCCAGAGAGATTAACGCCGAGTATCCTCTCCATCACCGCCCCCTTCGGATCGTGCAGGCTGAGCCTGCATCGTATTGCACAGGAAAAGTATCGTTTTGAGTATACCCGCGCGTGCGGACAGACGACCGAACGGTCTGTAAAGTGGCGCAAAAGCGGGAGGAATATCTGGGCGGGCCCGAGATGGCGCGCCGAGATGTACATATGCGCCGGAAGTAGGCGGCCGAAAAGCGCATCCCGTTCTGAGCGCGGGATCTGGGACGCAGTTTCCGCCAAAGACCGCAAAAGGAAAGCACATCCCATTCTGACGCCGGATTCCGGGTCGCGCTTTCCCAAGCGGCCTCAAAGCGGAAAACGCATCCCACTCTGAAGCCAAATTCCGGGACGCAATTTCCGCAGAGCCCTCAATAAAAGAAAAGGACCCCTTTGCAGAGGTCCTAGTCAATTCAAGGTGGCGGGGAAGGGAATCGCGTCCGCGCGCTGCGCGGACGGACCGCTGCGGCGCTTGCGCGCCTTGCGAGCTACGCTGGAAAACGCTTGCGCGTTTCCTCAGCTCCGCGCCCTCACGGGGTTCGATTCCGTGCATGGGCTACATAAAAGAAAAGGACCCCTTTGCAGAGGTCCTAGTCAATTCAAGGTGGCGGGGAAGGGAATCGAACCCCTGACACGAGGATTTTCAGTCCTCTGCTCTACCAACTGAGCTACCCAGCCATTTGAGGTGTGCCTTGTTTCAAGGCTTGATTAGTATAACCAAGGACGCGTTCCGGTCAACCGAGAATTTTAAAAAAGTTTTTGGGCACAGCCTCGGTTCTATAAATCGGCACGTCAGAGGCATCAGCCGGCAGCAAGAAGTTTTTCACTCAGAGCCGCACGGGCAAACTCACTTGGCGTCATCCCCTCGGCAGCCGCCCGTCGACGAATGGCCTCCTTCATTCCCAGAGGAATCTTGACCGACAGCGTTGCCGTCCCCTCACCTGAGAGCGGGGGCCGTCCATGCACGATCCCACCAACGGTGTGTTCGCCATCCGGAAACTCTCCGCGCTCGTACGACTCGCACCACGCGTCAATCATTTCATCCGTTACAACCTGACCATTAGCGGCCGTATACGTCTTGCCCATCATCGACCCCTTTGCCGAGCCTGTTCAATCTCCTGCCAAAATTTCTTCTGGACTGGAGACAAGGCATGAATGATAAGCCACCCACGGACAAGCTCGACCGCGACAAGCTCCACGCTTCGTCCGTCTGAGAGCCATCCAATTGCAAGCCATCTCGGCGGCTCGTCCTTCGGCTCGCGACGAATGCACTCAGTAACCGCAAGCCAAGCGCTAAGCACCTGCTTTTCCGTCAGGTGCTTTTTAGCGTTGGGATGGATCTCAACATCCATGCATCTTCTCCTCCATCTTACCCAATTTCGTATGACGAAAGTCCACTGTCGCCAATTCTTAAGCCGGCACGCGTTGGAGAGCAGGAGTCGAAACAATGATTGAAGGACGCTCTAGTACGGCCCAGGCGCCGAGGCAGGAGCACATGCGCCAAGGACGAACGTTTTCGTAGCGCGCGAGGATATTGCCGCGTGCATCGATAAAGGCGATGTCGATGGGATAGGCCATAAAACACGTATGGACCGAAGAGCAGCGTGGAAACGCCATGACGAGCGGCAGGCCGTTGGCGGCAACCGGACGCCGTCCCAGCATGCCACGCAGGCGCACGGCAAACGACTCCGCCACCGCAAACTCGACCGGCGTCCAACCCAGCCTGTTGAGTGCCCGCGCGTAGGCGATGTAGGACGAGACCGCGGTCACATGACCACCCCCGGACGCCATGGATCGACCGTCACCGTGCGCTCGTGCGACAACGTTGTCGGCGCCCCCAGCGGAACGCCAGCGATGCTGAGAGAAGTCGGCCACGGCTCATAGTGCATGGTGCAGGTGTAGGTCCTAAACGTACCGGATAGGGAGAGCAGGCCACCATCCGATGCCTCC
>DBFAHJ010000074.1:0-7138 GCA_048227095.1 Collinsella aerofaciens
CCGACGTCACCATCATCGCCTGCGGCCTGATGGTCGGCGAGGCTCTCGAGGCCGCCGAGCAGCTCGCTGCCGAGGGCATCGACGCCGAGGTCATCAACATGCACACCATCAAGCCCATCGATGCCGACCTGATCGTCAAGAGCGCCACCAAGACCGGCCACGTCGTGACCGTCGAGGAGCACTCTGTGATCGGTGGCCTGGGCAGCGCCGTTGCCGACGTCCTGTGCGAGCAGTGCCCGACGCCGCTCAAGAAGATCGGCGTCAACGACACCTTCGGTGAGTCTGGCCCGGGTGCCGAGCTCTTGCACAAGTATGGCCTGGACGCCGCCAACATCGTGGCGAACACCAAGGAGTTCTTGGCATAAGGCAAGGCGGATCTCAAGGACTGCTTCGCCAGAACTATAAAACTGTTTCGCCAGTACTATGGAAACCCGGCAGGGGCGCTCTCTTGGAGAGCGCCCCTGTTTCAGTTGCGGTGAAATAAGGACTGTTTTGCCAGCTTAAAGGCTCAACAGTCCCTATTTCACCGCAACTCATGAAGACGCCCCTCAAGCACGGTCCCATCAGGGAAAAGGGCATATATCGACAAAGCGCAATTCAGACCCTTCCAACTTTGTATATGCAGCACCCCAAGTAAAACGCGGCGACCCCTTAGTTACCGCAGGCCGGACACAGGGCTACTCTCCAAATCTTTCCGCAGGACGGAGGAGCCCCCGCCGCGCGAAGCGCGCAGCGGGGGCTCCGACATGTCCGAGGACGATTTGGAGAGTAACCCTGTGTCCGGCCGACGGGGTTGATTTTCAATCTCAACGCAACAGCCTGAACGGACCCCGCGTTTCCGCAGCTAGCGCAACGCGGAAATAGCTCCCGGCACCTGGCCATCACTTCGTTTCCGCAGGTGGAGGGGCTGTGGAGTCCGGTGCCCCCATGCCGCCGCCGCACGCTCCGCCAGCCCGCCGCGCAGCCGTTCCGGACTCAGCGCAACGGGCCCTCCGGCCCATGTCCCGGCCCGCCGCCTATCCCGCCAGCGGCCCCTCGCCCCTCGCGGCCCTGGCCCTTTCGATGCAGCCGGGCGTGAGGTCGAGCTCGCCGGGCGCCAGCTCCTCTATCCCGAACGCGTCCATGAGGGCGGAGGCGTCCTCCCCGAGGGCCATCCGCAGCACGCGCGCCGGCGTCAGGAACCCGAGCGCCCCCCTCGGCTCGGAGTTCACCTGCGACATGAGCAGCGCGCAGTCCGCCGCCGTCAGCCGGTCGAACCTGGCCCCGGCGCCCTTGGGCAGCAGCTTCCTGATCTCCACGTGGTTCTTCTCGCACGCGCCCTTCTGCTGGCTCTGCCGGGGGTCGCAGTAGAAGAGCCTGGTCTCGCCGTCCCGCTCGCCGAGCAGCGCCGCGACGGCGCCCTCGTCGGCGAACTCGCTCCCGTTGTCGGTGAGCACGGCGCCGAAGGCGCGCCTCGCGCCGTCCTCGCCGAGGACCCCGCGCAGGGAGGAGAGCGCCGCCAGGACCGAGGCGCACGTGCCGTCCGGCAGCGACAGGGCCAGCTGGAAGCGGCTCGGGCGGTGCAGGAGCGTGAGGAGCCTGGCGGAGTCGCCCCTGGAGCCCTCGACGGTGTCCATCTCCCAGGCCGCGGCGCAGGCGTCCTCGCCGAGCGCGAGGAACGACGCGTGCGACCTGCGCGCCGAGTGGGACGTCGCCCTCTTCGGGGCCCGGCGCGACCTCGGCCTGTAGCCGACCTTGCGCCTGAGCTCCATGTTCGTCATGCCGTCGTAGCCGGCGTCCACCCACCTGTAGACGGTGGAGGCGCTGAGCCCGGGGGTCGTCGCCGCTATCTGCTGCGGGGAGAGCCCGCGCGCGAGCCCGTCCCTGATGGCCGCGAGCTTGGCGGCGGCGCCCTCCTCGGTCTCGTCGATCCCGGACCTGCTCGCCGAGAGCTCGGCGTCGGCCGCCTCCTGCGCCCTCCTGGCGCTGTAGAACACCCTGGGCCTCCTCGAGCAGCCGTAGCCCCTCCTGTGCGAGCAGCCGTTGCAGCACCTCGGCCACGCGGAGAGCCTGGGGCAGGCCCCCGACAGGTCCGCGGGCGCGGGCTCGCCGTAGCGCGAGCGCGGCGCGGTGACGTAGCGGTGCGCCGCCACCTCCCTGGTCACGGTCGAGGGCGACCTGCCGAGCTCCGCGGCGATCTCGCGGGCGCTGCGGTTGCGGTCGAGCATCCTCTCGACCGTGTTCCTCTCGTGCCTCGTGAGCCTCCCGTACGACCTTCCGGACGGCTTGGGTCTGGACATGCCGGCCTCCCTCCATCGCGGGCCGGGGGATTCCGGCCCCTCTGGGGTTGCCTACCCGGATTCGCGCCTCAGGACTCAGCGCAACGCGTTGCGCTGAGTCCTGAGGCTGTTGCAATGAAAATGAGAATCAAGGGTCCGGCCGACGGGATCCCTAAGCACGCCATGCTTCTTATGTGCAGCAAAGCTAATGCTGCTAAAATACAAAGCGCTCATGTAGTTTAAACGCACGACGATAAGGAGCACCAGTGGGTAACCACTTCCGTACCTCCGGTGCGGGCGATGATGCCCCCAAGACGCAGGCAGGCGTCCAGGGCAGTCGTTTCGCCACTCCGGATTCAGAGGGCCAGCCTGTTGCTCAGGCCCCCGCTCAGCCGGCAGATCAGGCACAGCCGGCATCCGATCCCTTTGCCTACAATCCAACCAGCGATGTCGCGCTTTCCGGCACGGCGGGTTTTGAGCCCGTTCAGGCTGTGACCGCTCGCGTGGAGCAGCCTCTGGCTGGTGCCGCCACGCCGCAGCCTACCATGGCCGGCATTCCCGACCCCTTGGCCCCTGCGACGCCGGCTCCTCAGCCTGCGCAGTCCGGTCTCTTTGCCGCTATTCCCGACCCCACGCAGCCTGCTGCCCCGGTGGTCGAGAGCGATCAGGCCGCCGAGGTCGCAAGCCTCGATAACGCGCTCAACAACCCCGATTTTACGTCGGTGTTTGCGCCCATCGATCCGCAGGCCAGCCGCAAGAAGATGGCCAAGCAGGCCGGTGTCGAGCCCGTCATCCTTATGGAGCATGTCACCAAAATCTATCCGGCACAGCCCAACAAGCCTGCACTCGACGACATCAACATCGAGATCTATCCGGGCGAGTTCGTCTTCCTGGTCGGTCACTCCGGTTCGGGTAAGACTACGCTGCTGTCGACGCTCAACCGCGACGTCAAGCCGACGAGCGGCCGCATCCTGGTTGCCGGTCAGGACCTCATGAAGATCAAGAACCGCAAGGTTCCGTTCCTGCGTCGCCAGATTGGCGCTGTGTTCCAGGACTTTAAGCTTCTGCCGCAAAAGACCGCCTACGAAAACGTGGCGTTTGCCCTTCAGTGCATCGGCAAGCCCAAGGGCGTCATTCGCAGCCAGGTGCCCGAGGTGCTGCGTCTGGTCGGTCTGGCCGATCAGATGGACTCGCTACCCGACCAGCTTTCCGGTGGCGAGCAGCAGCGCGTTGCCGTCGCCCGTGCTATGGTCAACCGTCCGCCGCTGCTGATCTGCGACGAGCCCACGGGCAACCTCGACCCGGCGATCTCGCTGGGCATCATGAAGCTGCTCGAGCGTATTAACCGCACCGGCACCACCGTGATCGTCGCCACGCACGACCGCGAGATGGTCGATAGCATGCACCGTCGCGTGATCGCCCTCGAGGGCGGTCACGTTATCCGCGACCAGGAGAGGGGAGGTTACGGAAACTATGGCACCAACTAACGTGGGCTACTCCTTCAAAGAGGCAATCAGCCACTTCTTCCGTAACTGGACTACCTCGCTCGGCGCCGTCATCACGATCTTCCTTTCGCTGTTTATCATCGGCCTGTTCATCATGGGCTCCGCGATGCTGAACTCCGTGATCGGCACCGTCGAGGATCAGGTTGTCATCAACGCGTTCATTAGTGACGACGCCGATCAGGCCGATGTTCAGGCTTTTGAGGCCGAGCTCAAGACGTGGAATAACGTCAAGTCCGTGACCTATAAGGACAAGGACGACGCGCTGGCCGAGTACACGAGCAAGATGTCGGGCAACGCCGACGCCACCATGAGCGCACTCGATGGCCAGAACCCGCTGCCGGCTTCGTTTGCAATTGAGATGGACGATCCGTCCAAGGTCGAGAGCACGGCAGAGAAGCTCAAGAAGGATGCCGATTTCCAGAAGATCGCGGATGACGGCGACGTCAACGCGAGCGTGCTGTACGGCCAGGAGGAAGTGAGCCGTCTGTTCCAGGTGACCAACTACATCCGCATCGCCGCCGTGGTGCTCGTTGGCCTTCTGACCTTTATCGCATTCATCTTCATCAATAACACGATTCGCCTGTCCATCACGGCGCGTCGTCGTGAGATTGCGATTATGCGTCTGGTCGGCGCCAGCAACGGCTTCATTCGCGGCCCGTTTATCACCGAGGGCGTGCTGCAGGCCATTTTGGGCTCGCTGCTTTCCATCGGCGTTCTGGAGCTGCTGCGCAATCTGATGATTCCGCGTCTGCAGGAGAGCATCGGCTGGATGTCGTTTGCCCTGCCGATGCAGTACTACCTGGTGACCTATGCTGCGCTGATTCTGGTCGGCGTGATTATCGGTCTCTTTGGTTCTGCCATCGCTATGCGCCGCTACCTGCGCGTGTAGGCATGCCTGGAATTCATCCCTTCCAACGGGTCGTCTCTTATGGGGCGGCCCGTTTTTTGATTCCTAGGGGACGGCAGGAAAGCGAATCATTTGGGTAGACTCTTTGTAGTTCGCAATCGATAGTTAGGAGGCGCCATGGGGCGCAATAACAAGCATAAGCGTGGAGCTCGCAATAAGCGCGGGCCGGTGCGCAGCGAACGCCGTCCGAGCCTGACCGGGCGCGTGCAGCTCCATGAGCATGGCGCCTATGTCATAACCGAGAGCGGCGACTACAAGGTCATGGGCCGCGGTAAGCGCGAGATCATGGATGGCGATACCGTTGCCGTGAGCATTAAGAACAGCCCGCACGGTGAGCGGCGCGCCGTGATCGAAGGCGTGGTTGAGCGTGCAGCCATAAGCGTGGTGGGTACGTATCAGACCGCCGGCCCGCTCGGTGTGATCGAGCCGCTCGATTCGCGTCTGAAGGCCGACTTCTTCATTCTGCCCGAGGATACCTCGGCGGATCGTCTGGGCGTCCACCCGGGTGATGCCGTTGTCGCGCGCATTTTGACCTACCCGACGCGCCTGGAATCGGGCACCGTGACGATCGAACGCCGCATTGGCGGAGATGACGCACCCGATTTGGGCGTTCAATATGTGATGGCGCGTTACGGCTATACCGATGGCTATCCCGAGGCCGCGCTGGACGAGGCCGAGGGGCTTTCGCTCGATGTGTTCACGGCGCTTAAGGACCCGCTCCGCCGCGATCTGCGCGACCGCTTTGTCATCACGATCGACCCGGTCGACGCGCGCGACTTTGACGATGCCATTTCGCTGGAGCGCACGCCCGAGGGTGGCTACAAGCTGGGTGTGCATATCGCCGACGTTTCACACTATGTGGCTTGGGACGGGCATATCGATCTTGAGGCTCGCCATCGTACGACATCGGTGTATCTGGCCGATCGCGTGCTTCCTATGCTGCCCGAACGCCTGTCCAATGACCTGTGCTCGCTTCGCCCTGACGAAGACCGTCTTGCGTTTACCGTCGATATCGAGCTCGATGCGCAGGGTCGCGTGCGGCATTACGATCCGTATCCCAGCGTGATTCGCTCGCGTGTGCGTATGGACTATGACGGCGCCGAGGCGCTGCTGGTGCGTGCCGGCGCGGTGGAGTATGGGGTGCTGGAAGGTGCGGCCGAGGATGTTGCGGCTGCCGAGACCTCGCGCGAGGAAGCGCTTGAGCGCGGTCTTGCGTGCGAGGAAACTGCTCGCGGCTATAACGTCGACCTCGGCGATTTCCTTGTCGCCGCTAACGAACTCGCCGAACTTCGCCGTCGTATTCGTCGAGCCCGCGGCTCAGTCGATTTTGACACGGCCGAGATTCGCGCTCTGCTGGATGAGGACGGAGTGCCCGTGCAGATTGTGGCGCGTGAGCGTTCATGTGCCACGTCGCTTATCGAGGAAGCCATGCTGCTCGCCAACGAGTGCGTTGCAGAGTGGCTGGCAGACCGTGATATCGAGGCCTGCTATCGCGTGCATGAGGATCCGAGCCCCGATAGCCTGCACGGTGCCGCCGTTGCGCTGGCGCAGCTAGGCATCGTCGACGATCGCCGCGCTGCCGGTATTGCCCTGGGGAGTCCCGATGAGCTGCAAGCTGCAGTCGATGTTGCCGCCGGTACGGCCAACGCACCGCTCGTCAACACGCTGCTTCTGCGCAGCATGCAGCGTGCGCTGTACAAGCCGCGCAACGAGGGCCACTTTGCGCTCGCCGCGCCGTGCTACTGCCACTTTACGAGTCCCATCCGTCGCTACCCCGATCTGGTGGTGCACCGCGTACTCAAGCTGCAGTTGGCCTATGAGCAGCTCGGCGGCAAGGACGCCTTGGTCCGTACGCCGCGGCTGATCGGCAAGGGGCGCGAGTCGCTGCCGCGCATTCTGCCGCAGATCTGCCGCGCATGCAGCGATGCCGAGCGCGCGGCAGATGCCGCCAGCCATGCGACGCAAAAGATCAAGATTGCCCAGTACTATGAGGACCGTCTGGGCGAGCGCTATGCCGGAACCGTCTCGTGGGTTAGCAGCATGGGCCTCTTTGTGCGCTTGGATCTAACGCAGGTCGAAGGCCTGGTTTCGATCAAGAGCCTGGGCAACGAGTGGTTCGAGTTCGACGAGGACGCGCTAACGCTCACAGGTGCCGACACGGGCACCCGTTACGAGCTGGGGCAGCGCGTGATTATCGAGGTCTCGCGCGTCAATACCACGCGTGGGCACTTGGACTTTAAGCTTATCCATTAGCCAAATCCCGACTCATGGCGGGGGAGCGGAGGGCGGCCTTTCGGGACCGCCCTCCGCATCTGAATCGTGGCTACCTTGCCGTCTGCTCGGCCGCCCGCTTACCTGCTATTTGAGAGGTAAAACCTACCAAAATAAACCTGTCCCTTTTTGGCAGGTTTACAAGAAAGCGGGGATGAGATGGCGACGGTGTACGGTTATGCGCGGGTGAGTTCGCG
>DBFAHJ010000075.1:0-6230 GCA_048227095.1 Collinsella aerofaciens
TCGTCAGACGTGTTGTTGTTCAGGTCGCCGATCGTAGAGCTGGAACCGTCGGAAAGACCCATGGTGTTGGGACCCTTGGGATCCTTGCCGGCATCGACGCGCTCCATCATTTCCTTGAGCTCGTCCTCGTAGACAAAGACGTAGCTCACACCGTCGATCATGGTGCTGTCGTCGGCATACGAGGGCAGGTTGGCCGAGTAGATGCCGTCGACATCCATACCGCGCATGGCATTGACCGTAGCCACGATATCCTGAACGCTCATATCGGTCACGAGCATATCGGACAGCGAATTAACCAGGCCAAAGATCTTCGTGGCATCGAAGTTATTGAGAATCTGGTTGGCAAGGGCGCCAAGCACCTGACGCTGGTGGCGCATGCGCGTGTAGTCGCCGTCGGCATAGGTGTAGCGGCAGCGGGCATAGGTAAGGGCGGTGGCGCCGTCCATATGCTGCTGACCAGCGGTAATCTTAATATCCAGGTGCTCGGGGTCGTCAACATCATCGGTTGCGTTAATGTCGATACCGCCAACCGAATCAATCAGCGCCTGCATACCGTCGAAGCTGACCTCGGCATAGTGGGAAATCTGAACACCGCACAGCTCGTTGACCGCCTCGACCATGGCCTCGGCGCCGCCAACGGTATGGCAGGCGTTGATCTTCATGGTCTCGCCCTTGTACTCGACCTTGGTGTCGCGCGGAACGGAAATGAGCGTCGCCTGCTTTTGCGTGGGGTCGATGCGTGCCAGGATAATCGAGTCGGCACGATACGTATCCTCGCCCGGACGGCCGTCGGTGCCAAGAAGCAGCACGTAGAACGGATCCTTTGCCTCATCGGTGTCAACCAGAACCCGACGCAGATTGTCGGTAATGACATTAGAATCGCCGAGCTTGCCCATAATGGTGGCAAACCACAGGCCGGCAGCGGTAGTGGCACTCAGCAGCACGCCAAGCACGACAATGAGCGCGACGTGACGAATCGTGTGGCTACGACGACGTTGACGAGCGCGCTCGGAATAGCGAGCCACGTTATCGCGACTGTAGATCTTGGCCTGCGCACCAGTTGAGGGTCTTCGGGCGGTGGTATCCGCGAGGGGCTTTTTATTAAACATAGGCAACCTGTATTAGTAGATGACGGGATCGGGGACGGTAGCATGCTCGACATGCGCGCCGAGCGCCTGCAGCTTTTCGACAAACTGCTCGTAGCCGCGCTTGATGTGATGGATGGCCGAAACCTCGGTCGTCCCGTCGGCGATCAAGCCCGCTACGACGAGGGCCGCTCCGCCACGCAGATCGGGCGAGGTAACCTGTGCACCCGAGAAGCCCTTGACGCCATGAATCATGGCATGATGGCTCTCGATACGAATGTCGGCACCCATGCGCACCAGCTCAGAGGCAAACATAAAGCGATTCTCGAAGATGTTTTCGGTAATAACGGAACTGCCGTCGGCAAGGGCGGAGAGCACCATAATCTGCGCCTGCATGTCGGTCGGGAAACCGGGGAACGGAAGCGTCTGGATATCGACCGGCTTGATACGCTCGGCACGGTTCACATGGACGCCGTCGTCGGTACGCTCGCAATCGATGCCCATAAGCTCCATCTTCTTGAGAACCATGCCCAAGTGAATGGGGCAAAAACCCGTGACGTCAACACCGCGATCGTCGGCCATCAGCGCACCGGCGACGATAAAGGTACCGGCCTCGATGCGGTCGCCCACTACGCGATGGGTAACAGGATGCAGCTCTTCCACGCCCTCGATGGTCACGACGGGCGTACCGGCGCCAACAATCTTGGCGCCCATCTCGTTGAGCATGTTAGCGAGATCGACGATCTCGGGCTCGCGGGCGGCATTGTCGATAACCGTGGTACCCTGTGCGCGCACAGAGGCCATGATGAGGTTCTCGGTCGCACCGACGCTGGCGAACTCGAGCGTGACGGTGGTACCGCGCAGACCTTGGGGCGCATTAGCGTTGATGTAACCGTGGGCGGTATCGAACTCAACGCCCAGGGCCTCAAGACCAAGAATGTGCATATCGATCTTGCGAGCACCCAGGTTGCAGCCGCCCGGCATGGCAATTTTGGCGCGATGGAAGCGACCCAGCAGGGGTCCCATGACGGCGGTGGAAGCACGCATCTTGGCAACGAGCTCGTAGGGGGCCTCCCAAGAATCGACCTGAGAGGTATCAATCTCGAGCGTGTGCTCGTCGAGAACATCGATCGTGGCGCCCATACCCTTGAGCACCTTGCCCATCACGTGGACATCGGAAATATCAGGCACGTTCTGCAGCGTCGTCTTGCCCGGCGCCAGAAGCGTTGCCGCCATAAGTTTGAGCGCGGAGTTCTTGGCACCCGAAACAGGCACGGAACCTCCGATGGCGTGGCCACCCTCAACGCGGATAATATCCAAGGTCTACCCTTTCAAAAAGCATGCCCGGGGTGGCTGAGCCATCCCGGGCATGATGTGTTCGCAAATGGTCGAACGCTAAAACGTCTGACTATTGGGCAAGCTTGAGCTTACACCATGCGATTTCATTATAGAGGTAGGCGCGGCGTGCATCATCCTCCGACAAATTACCCAGCTTCTCTTCAAAACCTTGAATATCAGCTTTAACCTTGTCGGCGTCGACGGTCGCCAAATCGCAAGCGCGCTCGGCGAGAACGGTCACGACATCGTCCGCAACCTGGGCATAGCCGCCGGCCACGGCAAACGTGTGGTCGACAGTGCCCATGGCCTTATCGGAAACGCGAACGTAACCGCGGTCGATCGTGCAGATTTCGCTGGAGTGAGCAGGCAGAACACCAAACTCGCCATCCGTGGACGGAATCGACACAAACGCAGCGTCGCCCTCATAGGCGCAGCTCACGGGGCACACGATGCGGATACGCATAACCTACTTCTCCCCCATCTTGCGGGCGCGCTCGCGCACGTCCTCAATCGTGGAAGCATAGCGGAATGCCTGCTCGGGCAGGTCATCGGCCTTACCGTCGACAATCTCGGCGAAGGAGCGGACGGTATCCTCGACGCGGACGTAGACACCGGGGTTGCCGGTGAACTTCTCGGCGACGTGGAAGGACTGGGAGAGGAACTGCTGGATCTTACGGGCACGGTTGACCGTAAGGCGCTGCTCCTCGGACAGCTCGTCCATACCCAGAATGGCGATGATGTCCTGAAGGTCGGAGTACTCCTGCAGGAGCTCCTGGACCTTGACGGCGACACGGTAGTGCTCCTCGCCGACGATCGAGGGATCGAGAGCGTCGGAGGAAGACGCGAGCGGGTCGATAGCCGGGAACAGGCCGAGCGACGAAATGCTACGCGAAAGAACCGTAGTGGCGTCGAGGTGCGTAAACGTCGTGGCAGGCGCCGGATCGGTCAGGTCGTCTGCAGGGACGTAGACAGCCTGGACGGAGGTAATGGAACCCGTCTTGGTCGAGGTAATGCGCTCCTGGAGGTCGCCCATCTCGGTAGCCAGCGTAGGCTGGTAACCGACGGCGGACGGCATACGACCCAGCAGTGCGGAAACCTCGGAACCGGCCTGGGAGAAGCGGAAGATGTTGTCGATGAACAGCAGAACGTCCTGGCCGCGATCGCGGAAGTACTCAGCGGTGGTAAGGCCAGCCAGACCGATGCGCAGACGCGCTCCAGGCGGCTCGTTCATCTGACCATAGACCAAGCAGGTCTTGTCGATTACGCCAGACTCGCTCATCTCGAGGAACAGGTCGGTGCCCTCACGAGTACGCTCGCCGACACCGGTGAACACCGAGGTGCCGCCGTGCTCCTGGGCGAGGTTGTTGATGAGCTCCTGAATCAGAACGGTCTTGCCGACGCCGGCGCCGCCGAACAGACCCGTTTTGCCGCCACGGATGTAGGGCTCAAGCAGGTCAACGGCCTTGATGCCGGTTTCGAAAATCTCGGTCTTGGTGGTGAGCTCGTCGAAGCGGGGCGCTGCATGGTGGATGGGATAAAACTCCTCCACCTCGGGCATGGGCTTACCGTCGACAGGCTTGCCCATGACGTTCCAAATGCGGCCGAGCGTCTTGGGGCCAACGGGCATCTTCATGGGCTCACCGGTATCGGTGGCGATGAGACCACGCTGCAGGCCGTCGGTCGAGGACATGGCGACCGTGCGGACGACGCCGCCCGGAAGCTGGCTCTCGACCTCGAGGATCGTGCTCAGGTGACCGATCGGGGTCTCGGCCTCGACCGTGAGCGCGTTGTAGATCGGGGGCACCGCGCCGTCAAACTTGACGTCGACGACAGGGCCGATGATACGCACGATGCGGCCATCACCGGCAGTCGTCTTCTTGGTGGCTTCCTCGACCGCAAGCTTTACGGTGTTATTAGCCATTACTGTTCCTCCAATGCTGAGGCTCCGCCGACGATCTCGTTGATCTCGGTCGTGATCGAAGCCTGGCGCACGCGACTATACGTGCGGGTAAGGGTCGAGATGATCGCGGTGGCGTTTTCCGTCGCGGAGTGCATGGCCTTGCGGCGTGCACCCTGCTCGGCAGCCGCCGAATCGATCAGGGCCTGGTAGATGACCGTCAGGATATAAGACGGTACAAGCTTGCCGAGAACATGCTCGGGAGAGGGCACGAACTCGAACGTGGACGAGATGCGCTTAGGGGCGTCGGTCTCGTTCTTACGCGGACCGTGGGCCATAGCGATCATCTCGGGATCGAGCGGCAGCAAGTGCTCGACGCGAAGTTCCTGATCCACGCGGTTCTTGGCGTGGTGGTAGACAAGCTCGACACGGTCAAGCTCACCGGCACGATACGCATCGCAGATATGAGAGGAGATCATGCGAGCCTGATTGAAATCGGGCTCGGAGGAATTGCCCTCAAAATGCATGATGACATTTGCGCGGTCACGGAAATACGTGGCCGGCTTACGCCCACACGCGATGATCTCGCACTCGATGCCATCGTTCGCCCAAGAAGCGGCGAGCTTTTCGGCCGTGCGCTCCACCGTCGTATTGAAACCGCCGGCAAGGCCGCGGTCCGAAGCAATGACGACAATCAGGCCATGCTTGACGCTCTCATGCTTCTGCAGCATGGGATCGGTGCCCGAGCAGGAGGCGTCGCCGGCAACCGTCAGCATGACGTCGGTCAGCGCCTCCTTATAGGGCTCGGCCTGCTTGGAGCGATCGAGGGCACGACGAATCTTGGCCGTAGAGACCATCTCCATCGTGCGCGTGATCTGCTTGGTCGTGGTAACCGAGGAGATTCGCTTCTTAATGTCGCGAAGGTTGGCCATAGGGCTTAGTTCTCCTCTGATCCAGTCGTGTCGGCATGGTGTTTGGCCATGAACTGCTGCTTGAAGTCACCAATGACACGCAAGAGCTCGGCCTTGGTGTCGTCGTCGATCTTCTTGGCGCGAACCTTGTCGAGCAGCGAGCCAAAGCCATTGTCCATATACTCGATAAGCTCGGCACGGAAAGGCAGCACGTCGGCGATCTCCAGGTCATCCAGGAAGCCCTCGTTGCCAGCAAACAGCGTAACGATCTGCTCGCCAACCTCAAACGGTTTATAACGCGGCTGCTTCAGGAGCTCGGTCATGCGAGCGCCGTGGGTAAGCTGCTTTTGCGTGGCCTCGTCGAGGTCGGAGCCGAACTGCGTAAAGCCGGCGAGCTCCTGGTACGAAGCAAGGTCCAGACGGAGGTTGCCGGCGACCTGCTTCATGGCCTTGGTCTGTGCATCGCCACCGACGCGGGACACGGAGATACCCACGTCGACTGCCGGGCGCTGACCCTGGAAGAAGAGCTCGGACTGCAGGTAGATCTGACCATCGGTAATGGAAATAACGTTGGTCGGAATGTAGGCCGAGACGTCGCCGTCCTGGGTCTCGATGATCGGCAGAGCCGTCATGGAGCCGTAACCGTTCTTCTTGGACATCTTGACGGCACGCTCGAGCAGACGAGAGTGCAGGTAGAAGATGTCGCCAGGATAGGCCTCGCGTCCGGGCGGACGATGCAGCGTCAGCGACATCTGACGGTAGGCCACAGCCTGCTTGGACAGGTCATCGTAGATGACGAGCACGTGGCCGCCGGGGTTGGTCTCGCTGGCGGGCTTGCCGTCCTCGCCGTTGTACATGAAGAACTCGCCGATAGCGGCACCGGCCATAGGCGCGATGTACTGCATAGGGGCGGAATCGGCAGCGGTGGCCGAAACGATGATGGTGTAGTCGAGCGCACCGTGCTGAGCGAGGGTCTCGCGGATGTTGGCAACCGTGGAG